>JAUWBB010000307.1 GCA_030605195.1 Bacteroidota bacterium | reverse complement strand
ATTAACGATTTATGATTTTAGAAGTTATTAAAAATCAACATTCTAAAATCCTTGTTCCTTGCTCTATGTTCATAATACCAGGTTTTCGATAACTGGGTTAACAGGATTTTGGTAAGATCTAATTTTTCTTCTTCCTTCGGTAGATCCTTTTCCTTTGCAGAGATTCTTTAATGTTGGGTGTCTTACAGCGAGTCCCCCCATGATCGATCTTTACTTTACCTATCTTTTTTTCCGCTTTTAGAACAAGTTTTTTCAAAACTTCATTTCGCTTACCAATGTAGATCAAGCAATTGTTCATTCCCTCTTTTGCCCTGTTTGGTGCGTTTTGAAGTTCGTTTTCCATCCGTGTGATGTATGGTTTAAAAAAATTATCATCAAGATATTGTTCTTTCCGTGCCATTTCTTTCAGGAGGGAATACCCAATTCTATTCAAATTCAGATAATTTTTTTATCTCCCATTCGAAACTGTCTTTTTTATCCTTGATCTCGATGCCCAGTTTACCAAGAGCACTACGTATTCTGTCGGCTGTTCCAAAGTCTTTTTTCTGCTTTGCTTCCATGCGAATATTCAGGATCGTATTGATCAACTCATCTGAAAGTTTATCTTTACCCATGGAGATTTCTTCTGCCTGTAAACCAAGAATATCTCCCACGAAGGTTTGAAATAGTTTTTTTAGTGTTTCAAGATCTTCCTTATTGATGGATTCCTGTTCGTTTTGGATTGAATTGATCATTCTAATCCCATCAAACAGATATGAAATCAGAACGGGAGTGTCCAGATCGTCATTTAAGGCATCGTCGCATCTTTTTTTTAGGGATTTGATGTCAAATGTTGAACTCGACGAGGGTTGAATCTTATCGAGTGTTTGGATACCTGCAAACAGTCTTTCCAATCCTTTTTCTGAAGCCTGGAGAGTCTTATTTGTGAAATCCAGTGGGCTGCGGTAATGAGCCTGCAGCATAAAGAACCGGATGGTCATTGGGGTATATGCTTTTTCAAGCAATTTGTGCTTACCTGAAAAGAATTCATCCAGGGAAATAGCATTGCCCAGTGACTTACCCATCTTTTGGCCATTTAATGTAATCAGGTTATTATGCATCCAGTATTTTACGGATTCCTTTCCCAAAGCTGCTTTTGATTGAGCTATTTCACATTCATGGTGTGGAAATAGCAGGTCTATTCCACCACCGTGGATATCAAATTCTTCACCGAGGTATTTTATGCTCATCACAGAGCATTCGAGGTGCCATCCCGGAAAGCCGGTGCTCCATTTGGAAGGCCATTTCATAATATGTTCAGGCTTTGCTTTTTTCCATAAAGCAAAATCATATGGGTTTTTCTTTTCTTCACGTCCTTCAAGCTCTCTTGTATAGGAAAGCAGATCTTCCAGAACCCTTCCCGAAAGTTCTCCGTAATTATATTTACCGTTGTATTTCCCCAGGTCAAAATAAACCGATCCGTTCACTTCATAGGCAAACCCGTTTTCAATGATTTTACTTACAAATTCCTGCTGATCAATGATATGCCCTGAAGCCAAAGGTTCAATACCTGGTTCAAGCACATTAAGTTGACGCATATTACGGTGGTAGCTATTTATATAATACTGTACCACCTCCATCGGCTCGAGTTGTTCCAGTCGTGCTTTCTTACCAACCTTGTCTTCTCCTTCGTCAGCATCCTGCTCCAGGTGTCCCACGTCGGTAATATTTCTAATATAACGAACTTTATAACCCAGGTGTTTAAGATACCTGAAAAGCAGGTCAAAGGTAATGGCCGGACGGGCATGACCAAGATGAGCATAACCATAAACCGTGGGACCGCAAACATATAAACCAACACGAGGGGGATTAATGGGTGTAAATTCCCCCTTTTTCCTGGTTAAGGTATTATAAATGAATAGTTTTTTTTGCATTGTAATGATTTCGATTTAAACGGTTGGTGGAGGTAAAATTAGCAATAATTTCTTGGAAGTTAAATTTTTTCAGTTTACCTTAGCAGGCTCAAATTCAAATATTCCTTTCTTTTAAGGGTGTTTGATTTATTAAGAAGAGGGGAGAGATTAGGCTCAACGAACCTCTAGCAACCTTTTCCACCAGGCGGAAAAAAGGTGCTAACACCTAATCCCGGTAAAACGAGAGATGATAACTTAAACACAAAATCAATGAACAGGTTATTCAAAAGACAAAAAATAACTTTTCCGGTAATTATTCCGGTGGGAGTTTCTTTCCATTTAGTCTTCAGAGATTTTACAATGCCCTTCATGCCTATGTGCATGCGTTAGACTTCGAACAAATCTTGTTTGAAGGCCTGTCTAATTCGTTCTTATGACCACACCGGTCAATTTCTCCCTTACTTTTTATTTATTGTTCAACCTTATAATAATTTATTTTATGCCAAAGATAGTTGTTAAATTCGGTGGATTGAATTTTAGAAATAAGCAGAATACTAATAAGCTTCAGAGCTCAGTATTATGGACCTTTTATTTTTTTGAATCGCGAATTCGTATTTAATTTTTTTTAACCTGGAATGATGGAATATTGGAAGAATGGAAGAACTATAACCAGTAATATTCCAGTATTCCAATATTCCAAATACTTATCATAAAAATTAAACATTAACTTGCGATTTGCTTTCTTAATAAGTAATTAAAATACTGATTAAAATTTGAAAAAATGAAACGAAAAAAATCATATGCTGAAATAAACGAAAAAATTGCCAAAATCATGGAATGCAACATATTCCACTTCCGGAGAATTAAGTCCTTTATTAAATGATCCTGAACTACGAACCATTGGTATCGGAACCCGTATTTTCCTTGGCGGGGCACAGGGATATGTTTCGTGGAACGGAACCCAGTTCAACACATCCGTACCGAAAAACACCTCTGGAATTCCAAAAAGCAACAGTGCAACAATTGCCGTTATCGGAGATCTTAAAAAAATGCATACTGATTTCATTAAAGCCGGATATTTTGAAAAATATGGGGTTAGTATTTTTATTGGCATTGGAATTCCTATTCCTTTATTGGATGAAGAGATGGCGGCTTTTGTTTCTATTCAAAATGAACAGATCGAAACGACTGTTTTCGATTATGGTTCTCCGGAACACACAACTATGGGTACAACCAATTACAAAGACCTGCAATCGGGAGAAATTCAAATAAACGGCAAAAAAATCCGGACCGCACCATTGTCTAGCATTAGTAAAGCCAGAACCATTGCCGGTGAATTAAGAAAATGGATATCAAATAAAGAATTTTATTTAACTGAACCCGTTCAGTTATTTCCCACTAAAACATCATTGAACAAACTTAATATCAAAGGAGAATAACAATGAAACGAAGATATGTTTTAACATTTCCCCCTGAAATTGTTGATGAACCGATAACTTATAATCTTATCAGAAATTACGATTTAAAGATTAATATTCTAAAAGCGGAGATAAACCCGGGAAAAGAAGGAAATCTGTTACTGGAATTTGAATCGGAAAAGGCAAATCTGGACAAAGGGATTAATTATTTAGAGGAAAAAAATATTGCATGTTTGCCGATAGAAGCAAAAATCCGGTTTGACCAGCAAGCTTGTATTCATTGCGGAAGTTGTACAGCCGTATGTTTTTCCCGTGCCTTAACCATGCATAAACTCAGTTGGGAACTGATCTTTGAACCTGAAAAATGTGTTGCCTGCGGGCTCTGCGTCAAGGCTTGTCCTTTGGAATTATTTCATCTGGATTTTTGAAAAAACAGCATGTATCAACCACGGCTATATAGGGAAAAAATGGGGGAAACCGGATTATCGGTTACTCCTGAATATTCACCACTTGGCATTTGTACTTCTTCCGGCAGGTTTGGACATTCCACGAGTTTCGGAAAAGCTGATGCCGTTATGGTGGCTTGTAAGAACACGCTGCTTGCAGATGCTTATTCAACCATTTTTTGTAACAAGATCCGGAGAGAATCTGACATGGAATCCGTATTGGCTGAAATAAAACTGAAAAAGTTAATTTTAGCAGCGATTTTAATTCTCAGGGGAAAAATCGGAATTACCGGTAAATTTAAATTTAAACTGTTTGATTGAGGTTTGGGTAGCAGTGGCAGGCAGAGGGTAAGGGGCATGGAGCACCGGGCATAGAGCAGAAGGAAGTTGATGAAATTGTTAAATTGTTGAGGAAAGTGCTTAAGGTA
>JAUWBB010000320.1 GCA_030605195.1 Bacteroidota bacterium | reverse complement strand
AGATGATTAAGTTATGTGTTAATGAATAAGAGGTCATACGATGGTTTACCCTGTGAAATTGCTTGCCCTGTGTAATCCACTTCCGAAGGAATGCCTGTGGCAGAAGTGGTGCAACGCAATTACACAGGGCGGGCAATATTTCATGGGGTCATACGATAGTCATTCAATGGTAATTCAGTGGTAATTCAGTTGTAATTCAGTTGTAATTCAGTTGTAATTCAGTTGTAATTCAGTTGTAATTCTGTTGTAATTCTGTAGTAATTCAATGGTAATTCAGTAGTAATTCTGTTGTAATTCAATGGTGATTCAGTAGTAATTCAGTTGTAATTCAGTTGTAATTCAGTGGTAATTCAATAGTAATTCAGTGGTAATTCAGTTGTAATTCAGTGGTAATTTGATAGTTATTAAGTAGTTATAAAGCAAATTTTATATTATCCATAAAAAGAGAAGATATAATTATACTAACGCCACAAAGGGGCAATAGCAATAGCATAGGGCAACGCCCCATGAATAAAAATGAATACGCAAAGCGAATGAATTTAATCAACCCGGATATTGACTTTATACGAGCAATTAAGAAAGACTGTGGATCAACTTTATCCACCTGCATGCAATGTGGTAGTTGCTCTGCAGTATGCGATCTTTCTCCTGAAACAGATCCCTTCCCGCGAAAAGAAATGATCTGGGCTAGTTGGGGATTAAAAGATAAACTTCTGGGAGATCCGGATATCTGGCTTTGTTTCCAGTGCGGCGATTGCACTGCTACCTGCCCCCGGGGAGTAAAACCAGGCTATGTCCTTTCTTCTATCCGGGATTTCATGTACAGCCATTATGCACAACCCGGTATTTTTACCAAAATATTGGGGAATCCAAAATATATTCTCCTTGCAATTGCCTTTCCGGTTATTATTATTTCCGCAATCATGTTGATTGCCGGCACATTTCAAATCCCTGAGGGTAATGTAGATTATTCAAAATTTTTTCCACATGCCTGGCTTAACATATCATTCATGTTTTTTGTCCTTCTGATCACCCTGGGTGTTATCCGCGGTATTAAGAAATTTTGGTCCGATATGAAGCGAAACAAACCCGGTACGGACAAAAAAAACAATCTTGTCAATTCATTTCTGATTGCTTTAAAGGATATCCTGTTTCATGGCAAATTCCGGAAATGTGAAACACATTATTACCGGTTTTTCGCTCACCTGCTTGTTTTCTGGGGATTCATCATGCTCCTGGTGGTTACTTTTTTTGCTATTTTATCCACCATTTTTTTTGAGTACCCGTTGACATTCTGGCATCCTGTTAAAATAATCGCGAATGTGGCTGCTGTTTTCCTTTTAATTGGATGTGCCATAATGATATATAAAAGATTGATCAACAGGGATCAAAAAGTAAAAAGTAACTATGCCGATTGGTTTTTCCTGATTTCATTTTTTCTTCTTACCGTCTCAGGTATTTTTGTTGAAGTAGCCCGTTTTCAGAATTGGATGCCGGCATACTATATTTATTTTATCCATCTTGTTTTGGTATGGATAGTAATTATGTATGCTCCATATACTAAATTTTCTCATTTCATCTATCGTACCATCGCTATGGTTTATGCTGAACTTACCGGACGGTATGAAAAAAACAATCGTTTTTCGGTGACGAAGCCCGTATCGTTATTCGTAAATCGTAGTTCGTGAATAATATCTGCCATAACCGTTGTACGTTAACCGAAACGGGCATCGTAACCGTCCAACGACAGACGAAATTCTCCATTAATAATAAATAACCATTCCTCCCCCGCTACCGCCCAAATCTCGGGTTGACAACGTTACTATATATGGAACCGAAAGTGTATGTAATTCCAAAATTGGTAAAATAACTGTATCGGGTCTCCAATTCTTTTCTATACAATAGAATCTCTTCCATTGAAACTCCACCTTTTACCAATGCCAATTGATCATGAATCATAGCTACACTACCTCCCATATTGAACTTAAGACCTTTTAATATCCGGAAATTTAAGTACCCATAGAGAGAAAGATGATTTTTTGACCAATCATGAAAATAGTTTGACCAATTAGCTGAAACTTCAACCGATCCCCACTTTTGTGTAACTTCAAGAGCAATTTCTAATGATTGTCCAAAAAGACTTTCCTTAATTTTATTATAAATTGTTGTGTCCTCATAATGGTTATATGAATATCCTATCGTATATAAAATCCTTATCTGTTTACGGGTAGATTCAGAATACGGAAAAATATCGTACTCAATTCCAGGGTAAATTGAATATTTTAATTTGTAATTCGAAAAGCTCGAAGAAGACATAGTAACCCTACCTCCGGTAGACCAGTGGTCTCCAAGGCTTTTCACAATGAGGGAATAGAAAGATTGCCGTCTCAAGGTACTATATATTGTACTATCCGATATTACAATTTTATCTTCTCGGATATTACTGCTTAATGAAAATCGATATTTCCATTCAGGTGTAACCTTGCTTGCTTCAATGGACCCATAAATTCTATAGTACCTTCTGAATTTTTGTCCATCTATAAATCCACGTACTGAACTATTAAATACCCAACTTTTCCATTTGTCCTCTACTAATTCTTCTTTTCCCGGTTGAGCAAATTGTATTTTCACCCGTTTAGCCAAAGGAGTTTTCGCCACATAACGCATCAGACCAAGCTTTATTAGTTCGGTTTGTCCTTTTCGCCTTACTTCCCGGGTATCATCGGTTGAACTAACATATATAAGGGTATCATTCTGCCCTTCAAACTCATTTTGTCCAAAAAAATGAAAACTATATTCCCAGCCACCGCCACCGGTCTGCTGAGAAGTAACCATTAGGTGAACCTGGGCCTCCTTCCGGTCACGCACATAATTGATAAAAGGAATTTCCCTTCGAATATAATCCTCATCACAAAAGGGGCAATCGAAAAAAAGCTTGAGAGCATAGCGTCGTAAGGTATCAACGGTTTCAGTTGGTTCCTGTGCAAAAGAAACTTGAATCACGGATATAAAAATGAGAAAACAAATAATTTTTTTCATTGCAAAAAAATTTAAGAAAAAACTAAACTGATATATTTATAAATTCAAAAAATCAGGACTAAAGTCCTTATATAGCTTAATTTTACTTAACGGCAATATAACAGGGCTTCCTGCCCGCCATATCTCGAGCCAAATCAATGGCAGGCGGGTAGCCCAATATATGAATAGATCAGATTAAAGATTAATCTGATTGAATAAATGGATGTTACTGCCATTATTAATTACTTTAGAATAACGGAAAACTAATTCATCCACTTTGGTTTTTAATGATGTTGTTTGACAGGTTTTTTGGCTGGAACCGGAAAAGTTATAAAATGAATCGCTGACCATTCAATAATGTTGATATACATAATTTCGGATAAAACGAAGAAATCCCATATGTATTATAAATTTTTAATAAAGAAGTCGTTATTTAGAATCATTTTGAGACAAAGGAAAGATCTTCTCCCACTTCAATTCATTCAGGAGTTTATCTCCCGGGAAGAATTCAACCTGAAGCTGGTATTTGGCCCATTTTTCAGGAATCGCATAGGTATGCTTAAAATATCCTTCTTTTTCCACATGAACAAAAGAGGTGATTTCTTCACGAACCAGATTAAAATATTCCTTATACAAATATCGTCCTCCATGGGAGATGATGTAGAATTTTGCATCCAGCGATTCACCATCCATTTCATAACATTTAAAATGATCTCCCTGGTTTAAAATGGCCACTTCACGGGTAACTTCATCTTCAAGATATTCCAGTAAATTGTTGTCGACATAATGCGACTTTCTCGAAACCATTTTCCATATGCCTTCTATCGGATTAAGGCTGGATATGTTAGCATTAAAATATGATTCGAACTCACCTCTCGATCTGAATCTGCATGAATCCGTCAGAGGTTTTTGCGGTTCATAGTTGAGCCAAACG
>JAUWBB010000281.1 GCA_030605195.1 Bacteroidota bacterium | reverse complement strand
CTTAAGCTTAGTGTTTCTTTGTGCCTTTGAGTCTTTGTGGCGAGAAAACTACTTTTCGGAGGGGGCTCAATATTTAAATTGGTGCTCATGAGCTCTCTATCGCTCGGTTGAAGCACTCTCCTGTAAGATGACTTCGGTGGGTCAAAAAGACCCTGACATTTATCGTCAGTGGTCGGTTCCACCATCTCAATTACAGCATGCAGTGAATTTATTGCCGATCACTGCTTCTCGGCACACCTATGAGTAGTGCGGGATTTATTGCACTTCCCTATCAAACCACTATGTTGTTTATTCATTTGCATTTATTTTCAAATTACCACTTCACCCCGCATTACTTATGAGCGCGTGTTAGCTGCTGGCATTCTATCTTCTGTGTTGATGAAACACCTTACTGTTAAGGGTTGTAGCGCCTAAGTCGCCATCGTATTTTGTCTTATTGTGTTGAATTTTGTTTTGGCTTTTCATTTATTGATTAGTTTCTTTTCCATTTAATAAATCCGCTATCTGTATCCCGGAATATTTTCAAACCTGTAAAATTTGTTTTCATAAAATGCTTTCCTTTTTCTGCTAATTTCCCATCAACAAATCCTTCCTGAGTAATTGGGTTATAGTATATGTTATAAGCTGGGCATTCATTAGTCCGTTTCTTTTTAAATGTTTTTATAACCAATTTTTCTTCTTGGCTTTTCTTCTATTTTCTTTTGATGTAGAGCGTCAATTTTTTCAAGTAAAAATTTAAACACTTGATTTATTTTATCGTCTAATGCTCGTATTTCTGAACGTAAATCTTTATTTTCCATTAACATCGCTCGATACTTGGCAAAAGCCCTCATAATGTCAATATTAATAGAAATTGCCTTTTTAGAACGCAATACAGACGAAAGCATTGCTACTCCTTGTTCGGTAAATACCAATGGATTTACACTTGAATGTTTCAAGTTAGATAACCGGTCACAATTTGTTACCAGTTGTTCCTTATTCTTCATTGCTAAGTTGAAACATAAAGTCATCAGGAAATCTGTCAATATTTCTTTTTACTTGTTGTTTTAATACTTTTGTTTCAGTTTCGTATAATGCTGCTAAATCAGCGTCAACCATTATTTTATATCCACGAAATTCAAATATTAATGATTGATAATCAGCTTTTATTAAAGTACTTTCCATCGTATTGATTTAAAACCGGTCACATTTTGTGACCAGTTCATTCAATATGTAAAAGTAAAAAATTATTCTTTTTCAATCTTTTCTGTTTTAATAATATTCCCGACTTCGTCTTTCACTTTCAATATATATTTCCTGATTCAAAATCATTTGAGGTTAATATCGATGACATCTGTTTTATAAGATTTCATGTATTTCAAATTTATATCATTATCTTCTTTTCTTCGCCTTGCTTAAGTTCATTGATTTTTTGCCGGATTTCAGCATATTGCAGGGCTATTTTTCTGAGAAATACAAAAGCCCTTATTATTTCAATGTTTACCTTTATTGCCCGTTCACTTCTCAATACGGATGAAAGCATTGCCACGCCATGTTCTGTAAATGCAAAGGGTGTGTAACCAGTTAATATTGAAGGGGGTATCACAATTTGTGATGTCATACTGATTTTCAATGAGTTAAACTCATTTTTTGTCAGCTCAAACATAAAGTCATCATGGAAACGTTCAATATTTCTTCTTACTGCCTGTTTTAAAGCCCTGGTTTCCACTTCATACAATTCTGCCAGGTGAAAGTCAAGTATAACCCTTTGACCCCTTACATAAAAAATGATTTGTTGAATAGCCTGTATATCCATTTGGTTTAAATATTATGTATCGGAATTTACTCACTTCGTTCATGAGATCGCCCCGATAGCCATCGGGGCTAAGTTCAAAAATTTCACTTATCATATGGGTGATTCCGTAGAGATTAAAAAAATCCAAAGTTCAAAACTATTGCTTTGAAAAGCAGGATTAACTTCTTTTTCCACCAGTTGACTTGTTAATCATAGGGCTTTTTCCCTTTCTGCCATGTTTAGTTTTTTGGATTTTAAAGTTGGGATTTATTTTGGATTTTGAGCTTTGACCTTTGAACTTTCAAATCTACTGTTTTTCAATTAGTTTACAGAGTTATGTTCTAATTTACAAAGTTCTGTTCTTAATTCCCTTTTTTAATAAATTCGCGAAGCTATGTTCTTATTACACTGCATTGTAGTTGATTTTACTTTCTTATGAACCTGTTCAGGTGTCAGGCCATTAGTAAGCATCGGAAAAATATAGTTATCAGGAAATGCCGGTTTACATCCCCATTGTTCAATAATTTTCTTAATCTCATCAGTCATAAAAAAATTAATAGGCTCTGAATTTCTATTTGTAAACTTTGTTTTGGCACGCCTGAAATGAATATACTGCTCATGGATATATCCATATTTCAAAAGACAAATATCTTTTAAATTCATTCCATTACATAATAAACCCTGTCGGGGATTTTATTTGGCGATTCGTTCGGCAACCCTTTCACCGTCCATAGCTGAAGAAACAATGCCTCCGGCATAGCCTGAACCCTCGCCGCAGGGAAAAAGATTTTTTACCTGGGAGTGCTGTAAACTACGATAATCCCGCGGGACCCTGACCGGAGAAGAAGTTCTGGATTCAACACCCAAAACAGTTGCTTCGTTGGTGAGAAAACCCTTCATGCGTTGATCAAAAGCTATTAAACCCTGTTTCAACCTTCTGGTTATAAAATCGGGAAGCCAGGTATCCATCGAAACGGAATACACCCCTGGAGCATATGAAACTCCCGGAAGGGATTGTGAAAGTCTGCCATTAATAAAATCAACCATCCGCTGAGCAGGGGCAGTCTGTCGTTTCCCACCATATTCCCAGGCAAGATGTTCAAGATTTTGCTGAAATTGCAATCCCGCCATAACACCAAATTTGCTAAATTCAGCCAAATCCTTTTCCTTGATTTCCACTACAATACCTGAATTGGCAAATGGAGAATTTCTTTTCGAAGAAGACATGCCGTTAACCACTATCTCTTCAGATGAGGTGGCGGATGGAACAATAAACCCTCCCGGACACATACAAAATGAAAATACACCACGGCCCTCTACCTGCCGCACAAGACTATAGCTCGCTGCAGGAAGGTATTTGCCCCGGAATATCCCGTGATACTGAATGGAATCGATCAGTTCCTGGGGATGTTCGATCCTGATACCAACTGCAAAAGACTTGAGTTCAAGTTGTATACCTTTCCTGTCCAACATTTGATAAATGTCCCTGGCAGAATGACCTGTAGCCAGAATTACAGCCCTGCCTTGTATTTTATCAAACCGGTGGGTTAAAACACCCTCAACTTCGTGATTCCGAATGAAAAGATCGGTCACTTTTGTGTCGAAGTGTATTTCACCGCCGGCATTTAGAATAGAATTCCTAATATTCTTTATGATGCCAGGCAGCCTGTCGGTACCAATGTGAGGAAAAAATTCATACAGTATATTTTCCGGAGCCCCATGGAAATGAAAAATTTCCAATATTCTTTTAACATCACCGCGCTTACGGGATCTTGTATATAGTTTCCCGTCAGAAAAAGTACCGGCGCCACCTTCACCAAAACAGTAATTTGATTCGGGATTGATTATTTGCTCCCTGCTGATTAAGGCAATATCTTTCTTCCGTTCGCTCACATCCTTACCGCGCTCAAGGATAACCGGTTTTTTACCCAGTTCGATCAAACGAAGTGCCGCGAACAATCCTGCCGGTCCGGCGCCAATAACGATTACCTCTTCCCTGTTTGAAACATCCTGATAAAAAAAATTTCTTTTCCCCTGTCCGGGTGCAGGTTCATTAAAATAAACCAGCAACCTCAAATTAATTTTTATGTTTCCTTTTCTTGCATCAATTGATTTTCGTAATATCCGGATGAAAGAAACTTTCTTTTCAGGTATCCTCAGTTTTTTTGCAATAATGGGTTTATAATAGGCTTCATTCGAAGCTAAACGGGGTGTAAGCGATATCTCGAGGGTTTTTTTCATTCAAAATGGAAGGACAGGATCAATAAGTTTGACTTCAGAATATCAATGGCATTTACAAACTCGGGATGACCTGAAGCCGGAACATGTACCAATACATCCCTCAATCCAACTGCCAGTTTTAATTCGGTTGTAAATTTAAAATACTTTAGATAAAAATCAATCCCGAAACCAATTTCATAATACAGGTCCGACCTTTTTAGCCTCACATATCTGTTTTCTGTTTCATCATAATCTTTCCGGGCGGCAAGATCAATCCTGTAATTACCTCCACCAATCAAATAGGGACTGAAGTTATTTATCCTTTTTGATCTATATTTGACCAATAACGGAAATTCAACAAAGGAGGATTCTATTTTCTGGTCCCCGTCATCAACTAAAATTTTGTTTTTATTGTAAAGCAAGTTGCGTTGTCCGAAAGAAATGCCGGGTAAAAAACGGAGGTCAAAATACTTTGCGAGTTTCAGGTTGGAGACAATATTTATATTAAAACCCGGGCGTAGCTGACTCACATCGGC
>JAUWBB010000125.1 GCA_030605195.1 Bacteroidota bacterium | reverse complement strand
CTCGAATTTGTATAATACTTATCGACTGTAAATTCTGCGGTTCCCAGGCAAATTTTCCCGTTACCGGTTACTCCTTCTACAAATACCTTAAAGTTAGAAATATCGTCGGATGTAAAAAATGATAGAGAAGCTTTGCCATTTTCTGTAATTAAGTTTGGGTTCCAATACAAGGTTATCCGATGGTCAGGTTTTTCTGAACCAATATTTTCAGGCATATATTTTGGAGAATAAAACTCGCGATAGGATGAATATCCAACAATTTTCTCTGATATTGCCCCTATGGTATAGGAATTCACATATTCCCTATCCATTCCTTTTTTGGTAAATATCGCTATCACCCCATTGGCTCCCCTCATACCAAAAATTACCGTTTCGCCAGCAGACTTTAATACCTCAACTTTATCAATAACGCTCATTGGAATATCCAGAAAATGTTCTTTTGACACTGGCACTCCATCTAATAAAAATAATGGTGTGGAGCTTCCCATAAAGGTTCCTAGCCCACGAATAATGACATTATCGCCATAAACTACTACCCCGGGCACACGTCCCTGCAAATAACCAAGCACATTATTATATGCAATGTCAAGATCGGTAACTTTTAGAGAAGTGTGCGCTTCACCATAAATTCTGAAATGCCCATCGTCTTTTTCTACTTTTTGCCCACGCACTATTACTTCTTCAAGCATAATAGCATTTAACTCGGCGCTGAATTCTTTCATGGCCAGTTCGCTAAAATATTTTTGCCGGTGGATTTTAACGGGGAGTTCGGTAACTATTTCTTTTGCCTGAAGATACAGCTCCGAAACGTTTGGTCTTTTTTCAAAAAC
Source organism: Bacteroidota bacterium (assembly GCA_030605195.1). Classification (GTDB taxonomy): domain Bacteria; phylum Bacteroidota; class Bacteroidia; order Bacteroidales; family VadinHA17; genus CAZEWS01. The sequence goes on along the minus strand of JAUWBB010000125.1, from coordinate 7,283 downwards.
CGGGTCAAGAAATACTTCTGTTGATAATTTGCTCTTTTTGTTTCGAGTTTGTATAAAAACCGTTGCTGTATCAGTAAATATAATACTGTCAAATGAAAACCTTCCGTTTGCATCCGTTTTACCCTCAATGATATTAAAATAATCATCTTTTAAAATGTTTAAAACGATTTCTCCATCAACAACCGGTTTCTTACTTAATAATCGTTTAACATTTCCTTTAATCGAAATTCCTTCGGCCTCTTTAAAATCAGGTGCGATATTTTTTTCGGGAATAATATTCCAAAGGTACCTGCTCCAGCCCTGCGTCAACATCAAGAGGGTTAATTTATTTTCAGAGGGCATATTTTCTTCGTCCTTAAAATAATCGGCAGTCGATTCAATATTTCCCTTCAGCTCTGAATCAATTAATAACCAGGAGAGAATATTTAAAACAGGCCCATTTTCACCTACTGCATTTTCATCGACCACAACAACTGACAGGCTCGACCAGGACCCATCACTAATCACCTCTTCATCATATATGTCTAGCTGAACATTGCTACGTGTTTCGTAATTATTTTGATTTAATCTGATTTTGACATCATTAACATCAAAATTCGTCGAAAAGTGAAGTCTTTCTGAAATAGGTTTTAACTGCTCATCCAATAAAACAAACCTGTTAATCCCGGCTGGTAAAACAGATTGATTTACCTTTATTTGAAAATCTTTTTCCTTTTGAACAAATTTCTTATAAAAAAACACCTTTCCCCGGTGCATAATGGCAAAGTAATAATTTTCTCCCTGAAATAACTTTGAATTTGTAGTTGCCTGAATCAACAAATCATCCTTTGCTTCACCAATAAATTCAATCTTAATACCATCTTTTTTAATATCGCTAAATTCATATTTATAATCAGGATAGCCCTCTATTTTAACCTTATATATTTCTCCTGCCTGGGGGTTGAAATAAATTTTACCCATTCCTTTGTACTTCGTAGCAAATAATGTAACAACCTCTCCTTTACTATCTAGAATCTCCCCTCGTACTGAAATGCCTTTGCCATTTTCATCAACTGCTTTAAATCCTATAATATTCATCTGCCCTGCCAACAAGAAACCTCCCCCGGGTAAAAATGCGACATCTATTTCCGGCTTTCTTTTCTGCTTCTTTGTTGAATTATCCTCTATCAGTTCAACAGAGCTTTTAACTTTTGAAATATTCAAAGTTTTATGGAAAAATGCATCTTCCCCAATACTTTTTTGAAAATCGGTAAAGGCACGCAATAAATAATTGCCTGGTTCTAAGGAATGAGGAATTTTTATATTTCCAACTGTTACGCCATTAGCAATTGGCAAAATCTGGCTATGGATTGTCCGGCTATTTTTATTAACCAAATCGGCATACATACTATAAAATCCGGAAATAAATTGATGTGTTTGCCCATCGAGGTAATAAGCTTTAAACCAAATTGAATCGCCCTGAAAATAAAACTCACGGTCAGTATGCAGATATAACTTCCTGTAATGGATGGGATCGTTCCTTTCCAGCCAATTCTCAGTTTGCTGGGGGAATGATACATTTTGATTAAAAATGAATAAAATTGAGATGAGGATTGAAGTAGTAAGTGTTTTCACAAATTGGAGATTTATATATCTGCTTGTTTTCTGCAAAAATCAAACCAATTTTACCCTAATTCGCTTACACAATAGCGAGAGCAATTGCGGTGTGTTTACCCTGTAGCGAAGTGTATCAGGGCCTGCCCCGTAACGTTTACCCCGTAACAAAGTGTACGGGGAAGTGTATCGGGGAGAGGCGCACTGGCGGTCATTTGGCCGTCAGCCGTCTACTCGATTAATATGAAGAAAATAAAAATCAACATAAATATATTCAATATGAAAAGTATCGTATTGATATTCATTTTATTAACATTAAGCGGGATTACAAGTGTTTTTAAACAGAAAGGAAGTATCACAGGTGTTGTTACCGACAAAAACACTAATGATAAGATACCTTTCGCCACTGTTGAAACTGTAGGTTGAAAAAGATTATTATATTTATAAACAATATTCAAAACCATATTAAAATGAAAAAAACAAACCGGTGGAATTCCCTGACTTCACCAGGGAGAAATGGGAAACACGAAAACCTTATTTTGCCGTATAAAAATAAAGATTCATGAATCATAAATTCAGACTGATAAATTTTGTTTTGATTGTTATCCTTCTAATGGGCACAACGCTGATTATGATAGGAATAGGCAACAAGAAGAAAAAAAGTAAAACGGAAGCGGAATTAAAGATTGAGGATATATCCTTAAAACTATCCACCGAAACAGCTTTGTTTTTCTCCAAATTAGCACTGAATTGTATTTCGAGGGAGTACCCGAATAAGCCAGGTCATGTAATAAATGATTCTTCAGAGGTATTAACTCCTGAAACATTACATCCTGCATTTTACGGCTGTTTCGACTGGCATTCCTCCGTACATGGGCATTGGATGCTGGTCCGGCTGTTACGTATGTTCCCGGGTCTGCCCAACGCGGATAAAATAAGGAAAGCCATTTCAGGTAATCTTACCGCAGAAAATATCTTACAGGAGGTCAGGTATCTGGATCAACCCAACCGGAAATCGTTTGAAAGAACGTATGGCTGGGCATGGTTGTTAAAACTCGCGGAGGAATTGCAATCATGGCATGATACGGATGCACAATTATGGGCAAAAAACCTTGAACCACTGACTCGGGTCGTCGTTGAGCGTTATCTGGAATTCCTGCCTAAACAAGATTATCCCATCAGGCGGGGTGTTCATCCCAATACGGCATTCGGACTTTCATTTGCTTTAGATTATGCACGTCAATCCGGAAATACGGAGCTGGAAGATATAATCATTAAAAGAAGTATGGCGTACTATGCTAACGACAAAAATGCACCTGCTTCATGGGAACCGGATGGTGATGATTTTTTCTCTCCGTGTCTGCAAGAGGCCAATCTTATGCGACGTGTCCTGAAACCGGATGAATTCGTTGAATGGTTTGACAATTACCTTCCAGGTCTGAAAGCCGGGCAACCTAAAAATCTTCTTTATCCTGCCAGTGTTTCTGACAGAAGTGACCCCAAAATTGTGCATCTTGACGGACTGAACCTGAGCCGGGCCTGGTGTATGTTTGAAATCACCAAAAGCCTGCCCGCTGATCATACTGCCAGGGACACACTTATTTTCGCCGGAATCAGGCATGCTAAGGCAACATTACCTCATATAAGCAGTGGATTGTATGAAGGAGAGCATTGGTTGGCATCTTTCGCGGTATACCAGTTATCAATAATGGAATAAAATATGAATAATTAAGGCTATAATGTTCAGTAATAATGGAGTATCGTATACTATATGCATCTCTTTGGGACATAATTCAATAGCTATATCATATAATATATTTAGAATTCAGCAAATATTATTCATATTTTTGCATATTGTTAACAAAGGCATCAGTATAATATGAAGTGGAGATTAAGAACCAAAATGTTTGTATTTATATTGGCAACTACCTTGTTAATATATATACTGGCTATTGGATACATAAGTATCAGTTTCAAAAACAGGGCAACCAATGATGCTATGCTGGTTGCCGATTCATATGCACATGAAGCGGCAAATTTTGTTAAAGCCAGGCTTAATGAACATTTTGGCATTGCCAGGGCGCTGGCCCAATCCTTCCAGGGGTATAAAAAAATACCTCCCGAACAGCGAAGGGAAATTTATTCCGACATGATACGGAATGTTCTGATTGAAAACCCGGAATTTATAGCAGTCTTTGAACAGTGGGAAATAAGTGCAATTGATCCCGCATACAAGAAACCCTATGGAAGGATAAGAAGCACTTTTTATAGAGAAGGAAAAAAAATAATTCAAAAGATAGATACATTAGATCTTGAAGGAGATAATTTGGTAGGTATTTATTACCGGGTTAAATCAACTCATAGGGAATATATTACAAAACCTTATTACTACTCATATGAATTGGATCAGGCTCTGCCTCGGGATGTTCCTATCAGTGAAGATGCAATTTTAGAAGCTACTATCATCATTCCGATCCTGAAGGATGGGAAATTTGTCGGAATGACCGGGATGGATGTTCCGCTGGAAAATTTTCAGGACATCGTTGAGGAAATTAAACCATTAAAAGGTACATATACATTCCTGGTTGCCAATAACGGTCATTTTGTTGCTCACCCTGATAAAAAACTGATCAATCAATCCATTGCAAGGCTAAATCCGGATGAAAATGTAAAATTCAAATTTGAAACAAAAATAAGAAACGGGAAAAAATTTTCTTTTCTCACCAGGCGGACAAAATTTGGCAAAAAAGCTTATGTGTCTTTTGCCCCGCTTAGTATTGGCAGAACTAACTCTCCCTGGTCAGTCGGGATTGTTGTACCCATGAATCTGATTATGCAGGAAGCAAACCAAACCTTCTTTATTTCGATAACCGTTGGCTTAATCGGATTGATCATCTTGACCATTATCCTTTGGTTTATCTCTCACAATATCACCCTGCCTCTTAAAGACACAACCATTTTACTGAAAAATCTTGCCCGTGGAAACATTCAGGAATCCAACCGGTTGGTTATTCGATCGAGGGATGAAATTGGTGAAATGACCCGTTCGGCAAACATTCTGCTGAATGGATTAAACCGTACTACCAACTTCGCAAGGCAGATAGGAGAAGGAAATTTAAACGCCGATTATGCTTTATTGGGTGAACAGGATGAGCTTGGAAATGCTTTGATAGAAATGCGCAACCGGTTAAAGCAATCCACAGAAGAGATCACCAAACAACGAGACGACCTGAAAGAGTTAAATGCCGCCAAGGACAGGTTTTTTTCCATCATTGCCCACGACCTTAAAAACCCTTTCTCAGTCCTCCTTTCCGTAACAGAGGTATTAATTGAAAGTTACAAAGATCTCAGTAATGAGGAAAAAAATCTTTCGATAAGGAGAATAAACAAATCTGCGAATCAATTATTCAATTTGCTTGAGAATTTGCTTCAATGGTCCATGTCCCAAACGGGCGGGATAAAGTATGTTCCTGAGAAAATGGACATTGGAATAGCCGTTGCCAGTAATGTTTCCTTGTTAAAAATGAATGCGGAAAGTAAAAATGTAAAGCTTACCTCGGAAATTAAAGAAGAAACCTATGTTTACGCGGATGTCGATATGATTAGAACCGTGATCAGAAATTTACTTTCAAACGCGATAAAATTCAATAAAACCGGGGGGAACATAGAAGTGATCTCAAAGAAAAAGAATGGTTTCCTGGAAGTTTCGGTCATTGATTCCGGTATCGGATTAAATAAGGAAGACCTGGGAAAGTTGTTCCGGATTGATGTGAAAAACAAGTCCATTGGCACTTCAAGGGAAAAGGGTACGGGCCTGGGTTTAATCCTCAGTAAAGAATACATTGAAAAGAACGGTGGCGAAATATGGGTTAACAGTGAGTTGGGGAAAGGGAGTAGGTTTAGCTTTACTTTACCTTTGTCTTGATTGTTTAGATTTAAGATTTAGGATTTATGAAGGATGGATGGATGCTGGATACTGCCCGCCCGAACGTACCGTCCGGTACGGGCGGGGGTACTGGATGTGTGTTACGAGTTGGGGGTTGTCCCGAAGGGATGCCTATGGCACAGGTTACGGGTGGCAAAGTTTGAACTGAGCCTTGTAGAGCCGAATTGTATTCGGCTGGAGAGAGACCTGCCGGAGTCTCTGGAAGACCTGCCTGCCCGCCGTAGTATGCGAAGGCGGGGCAGAGTCTGTGAAGGGATTGAAAAAATACATTCTGATATTTATAGTGAAAAAATATTTTACGTTATTAACAAAAATTAAACAATGGAAAAAAAAGTGTCAATCAGCCAAACAAAAAAAGAAATTCTGGATGCATACCATGAATTATTGCAAAAAATAGAAAGTAAAAACGAAGAACCGAAAGACGTTCAAAAAAGAGAAATGGCCGAAAAAACCGTAAAAGATGTTTCCAGATTCTCGGTCGATTCAATCAACAAAAATATTGCCGGTTTGAAAATAACTATTAGCAGCACTTTAGATAAACTTGAAGAACAAATGGTGGGCGTCTTTAAAAAATTTGAAAAGCTACATGAATCGGTAAAAATTGAAAGAGAAAACCTGGAAGAGCTCTACCAGATTTCGGCTAATGCTCATTCATTATCTGCCTTGATTGCTGCACAGAAAGAAAAACAAGAAGCCTTTGAAAAAGAAATAGAAGAGAAAAAATTGCAGTGTAAGGCAGAGGAAGAAAAAATACAAAGTGAAATAACAGAAGCTAAAGTTATTTCAGACAAACAACGAAAACGTGATGAAGAAGAATACCAATACAATTTGAAAATCAGACGGACGAAAGATCAGGACGAGTATGAAGAAAATAAAAACAAATTAGAAAAGGATCTGTTAGAGAAAAAAGCCTTGTTTGAAAAAGAGATGGTTGAACGAGAAGCCAAATTGAAAGAAGCCGAGACCGAACTATTGGAACTACGTGAAAAAGATAAAGAATTTCCTGTTATATTAGAAAAAGATGTTAAAAAAGCCCAACAAGAAACAGAAAAAATACTGAAACAGCAATACGATTTTGAAAAACAATTATCTGATAATAAAATAATTGGTGAGCAGAAGCTGAAAGATCAAACAATAAAGACCTTAGAAGCTAAAATCAAGGATATTGAGGCCTTGCTCCGTCAACTGACCATAAAAACAGATGCATCGGAAGAAAACGTGAAACAAATGGCATTAAAAGCCTTGGAAACCAGCGGAAAAGAAAGAGTGGTAACGGTTGAGAAGAAAAAAGAAGGGGAATAATTTTTACAAGAAGATGCCTAATAAGCTTTTATTATTTTATACCTAATATAGTGCCTCTAAGAAAACTATGAATATCTTTAAATATCAAATATCAAATAACAAATAACAAATAAATCACAATTCTTAAAATTCTAATTTTCAAACAATTTGACATTTAGATACTTGAGCATTGGAATTTATTTGTATTTTATAAATTGATTTTTGGAGTTTTCTTATGGACACTATATAGTAAGTCTGCCAGGCAAGGAATTCACATAATCGTATTAAAATGAATTTAAAAGAATTATTTGACAAAACAACAGATCAAACAAAACTTGATTTTTTATTTGATATTTTGGAACATAATGAAAAGTTGAGAACTGAATTTCTAAACTATATTCAGAAGGAGTTACAAGAAACAGATAATCAGATATCCTACGAAGATTTTAAAAATCTTATTAAT
>JAUWBB010000162.1 GCA_030605195.1 Bacteroidota bacterium | reverse complement strand
CATTGATGGGCCGACAGCAGCTGTTGTTTGTGCAGTTACATCTTCATTCTCCTGGGTCTTCATTCTCATCGCGACCCTGTAAATCAGGCCCTCTTTCTCATGAAATCTATCAAAGCTTAATTCATATTTTATAAAAAGTGTTATAAGAATAAAGCATGTAATACCGATGGTTAAGCTTAGAATGTTTATCAGACTGAAAATGGGATTTCTTACCAGATGTCTGGAAATAATTTTTAAATAGTGTAATAACATGGTTTGTATATATTACCTGATAAACATATTCCTGAAACATTTTTTACGGTGTACATCCACCAATAGCAAACTCAAGTCCAATATTTATGCCATATTCTGTAGAACATTGTAAATGAGTGTTATATAGAATTATGTTGAAGATAATGGATTGACTTGGTGTTTCATACTGGAACAAACCCGTGTTACATTATGAAACATGCCGGTAAAAAATTGTAAATTGCAATTTAAAATAAAGGATGATTCATGGAGAGGAAAGGAAATATTTTAATTGTTGACGATGATAAGGACATCTTATTGACGGCAAGAATAGTTCTTAAAAAACAATTTGAACTTATCAGAACCACAGAGAAACCGGAGGATATTCCAGGTATCCTGCAGGATGCTTCTGTTGATGTTATATTGTTGGATATGAATTTTTCATCAGGAGCTACGAGTGGACGGGAGGGAATGGGATGGCTCAGGAAGTTACGTAAGTTGGATGATTCAATAAATGTAATTATGATCACTGCATACGGAGAAATTGATCTGGCAGTCAAAGCCATGAAGGAAGGGGCTGTGGATTTTATTGTTAAACCCTGGGATAACATGAAATTACTGGCTACGGTTATGGCAGCATACAGGCTAAGTCAATCGAGGAAAGAAATAGAAACACTGAAATCAACACAGAGAGTCCTGACCCGGGATATCGAGCAACCCTTTTCTGAAATCATTGGTTCCTCACCGGTTATGAAGGATGTTCTAAAGGTTGTTGAGAAGGTTGGTAAAACCGATGCGAATGTTTTGCTATTGGGGGAAAATGGTACAGGGAAAGAATTAGTGGCCAGACTTATACACAGAAGATCAAACCGGGCAGATAAAATTTTCATTGGAGTGGATCTGGGAGCATTATCCGATACATTATTTGAGTCTGAACTTTTCGGACATGTCAAAGGTGCTTTTACCGATGCAAAAGAAGACAGGGCAGGAAGATTTGAACTGGCTTCAGGTGGTACACTTTTTCTTGATGAAATAGGAAATCTGTCATTAATGCTGCAGGTAAAACTTCTGGCAGCTATTCAAAATAAGGAAATTACCAGGGTGGGTGCAACCCAGCCAAAAAGAACAGATGTCAGATTAATATCTGCTACCAATATGCCATTGCATGAAATGATTGACCGGAATAAATTCCGGCAGGATCTGCTCTACCGAATAAATACAGTTGAGATCAGGATACCCCCGTTAAGGGAGAGATCTAAGGATATTCCGCTATTGATAAATCATTTTCTTAATATCCATTCAAGAAAATACAATAAACCTTTTCCTGAAATTTCCAAATCAGACATGAAAGGACTGATTAATTATAATTGGCCGGGTAATGTACGTGAATTACAGCATTTGGTTGAGAGGGCAGTCATCATGTCTGAAGGTCCGGAAACAAGGTTAGCCGACTTCATTATTGAAGCGGGAAGGCCGAAATTCAAACCGGAAGAGATACTGAATCTGGAAGATATGGAAAAAATCACTATAGAAAATGCAATTGCCAGGTACCGGGGGAATATCAGCAAGGCAGCTAAAGAGCTTGGACTTGGAAGAACTACACTTTACCGAAAAATCAACAAGTATGGCATTTAAGGGGTTTAGAATAAAAGTCGTAATCCGGGTTTTATTAACAGGAATTTTTATGGCTCTGTTTGTATTCTCCATAAGCCAGGATAAGTGGTATATGGCTTCAGCAATCTCGGCTATTCTGGTATTTGCAATTATGGCAGAATTAATCTACTTTATTGAACGTACCAACAGAGAAATAAGCAATTTCTTGTTATCAATAAGGAACAAGGATTTCACCAACACATATTTTAAGAAAGAAAAAAACAGATCTTTTTTTGAATTACATCAGGCTTTTAATGTAATCACTTCGGAATTACAAAACACGCGAATTGAAAAAGAAGTTCATTATCAGTATCTTAAAATGGTAATCGAACATGTGAATATTGCTCTTTTTTGCTTTGGTCCCGACGGGGAGATTCAGCTAATTAATAAGGCCGCAAAAAAATTGCTCAGGATCCCCGGTCTAAGAAACATCAATGATATTGGTAAAATTGATCAAAAGCTTCTCAAAATGATGCAAAAACATGATCCGGAAAAAGGAGGTCTGGTAAAAACGGTGATAGATGGGGAATTACTGCAATTGTCTTTGCAAGGTGCCCGTTTCAAATTACAAGGGAAACCTTACACGATTTTTTCTTTACAAAACATAAAAAATGAATTGGAAGAACAGGAACTGGAATCCTGGCAAAAGCTTATCAGGGTATTAACCCATGAAATTATGAATTCGGCTACGCCCGTGTCGTCCTTAAGCGCTGCAATAAATGAAATGCTTCTCGACGAAAAAGGGGAAAGACGGGATTTGAAGCAAATTGACCCGGGCGACCTGGACGATATGTATTCAAGCCTCAAAACCATCGAGAACAGAAGTAAAGGGCTTCTGGAGTTTATAAGCAACTATAAAAACCTCACACGGCTGCCCAAACCGCATTTTATTGAAATTTATATCACTGATCTCCTGCATCATGTCGAAACCCTTATGAAACCGGTTCTTATGAAAAAAAATATTCAATTGAGTATTAAAATCCAAAAAGACAAAATGAAATTCAGGGCAGACCAGGAAATGATTGAACGGGTTTTGATTAACCTCGTGTTGAATGCAGTGGATGCATTAAAAAATAAAAAAAATCCGGCTATTCAAATTTTAGCTCTGGAAACGAACCGGCAAATATTTATTCAGGTTAAGGATAATGGCAAAGGTATAAACGAAGATACATTCGAAAAAATTTTTATCCCGTTCTTTACAACCAAAAAACAGGGATCAGGAATTGGATTAAGCTTGTCAAGACAAATCATGCGTTTGCACAAAGGAAGAATTTCCGTTACATCAAACCCGGGTGAAGGCACAATAGTTACCCTGGCGTTTTAATTATTTTAACTAAAAATTAATGCTATGTTTAACAAAAAAAACTTGTATTGTCAGGGCCTGTCTTCAAGTCAGCCCCTGACTAAATTAATTTTCCTGATCATGGTACCAATCCTTTTTTCTGCCTGTTCTAAAGGGCAAAAAGGTAAAGTAAATCCACCTGTCGCTGAGAAGATAGCGAAAGAGTTAACGATTCATGGGGATACCCGTATCGATAATTATTTTTGGATGAAGCTGACGGATGCGCAAAAGACAGCTGAAATTCCTGATGAACAAACAAAAAAAGTATTGGAATACCTGAAGGGGGAAAATGAATACAAAGAGGCACAAATGAAACACACAGAACCTCTTCAGGAAAAATTGTTCAATGAAATTGTGGGCAGGATAAAGAAGGATGATGAATCGGTTCCCTATAAAGATAATGGGTACTATTATTATACCCGGTATGAGAAGGGGAAAGAGTACCCTCTTCGGTGCAGGAAAAAAGGATCCATGGAAGCGGTTGAAGAAGTAATGCTCGATGTGAATGAAATGGCTGAGGGATATAATTATTTTTCAGTTGCCGGTTTAAATATCAGTCCCGATAATAAAATTCTGGCATATGGTGTAGACACCGTCAGCAGAAGAAGGTATACCATTTATTTTAAAGACCTGACTACCGGTGAGCTTCTCGGTGATGAAATATCAAACACCTCCCGTGGTGTTGCCTGGGCTAATGATAATAAGACTGTTTTCTATACCAAAAAAGACAAAGTAACATTACGGTCGGAGAGAATAATGAAACATGTGCTTGGAACAGATACTGCTGATGATAAAGAAATATTTTTTGAAGCAGATGAAACCTTTTCGACATTTGTAGGTAAAACGAAAAGTAAAAAATACCTGATCATTGGCTCCAGACATACCCTTTCCTATGAATACCGGTTCCTGGATGCCGGTAATCCTGATGGAGAATTTCAGATCATACAACCCAGGGAAAAAGATCTTGAGTATTCAGTCGATCATTATGGAGATCATTTTTATATTAGAACAAACTATGATGAAGCAAAGAATTTTAAGTTAATGAAAACTCCGGTTGATAAAACAACCAAGGAAAACTGGGTGGATGTCATTCCCCACAGGGATGATGTACTTTTAGAAGGGTTTGAGATTTTCAAAAACTATCTTGTTGTTAATGAAAGGATAAAAGGACTAAGAAATCTTCGTATTATAGAATGGAAAGACCGTTCAGAGCATTATCTTGATTTTGATGAAGAGACTTATGTAGCCCGTATTTCAATTAATCCTGAATTTGATACGGATATATTACGCTATTCATTTTCTTCCTTGACCACACCTTCCTCAACCTTCGATTATAATATGATTTCCGGAGAGAAAACCTTGTTAAAAGAAGAAGAAGTTTTAGGTGATTTTGATAAGAATAATTATGAAGCTAAACGATTATATACGATAGCTGATGACGGAACCCAAATACCTATATCGCTGGTTTACAGGAAAGGTTTGAAACCGGATGGAAACAATCCTCTTCTCCTTGGTGGTTATGGTTCGTATGGCGCTTCACGGGATCCGTACTTTAGCTCAGTTCGCCTGAGTTTGCTCGACAGAGGATTTGTTTATGCTATTGCACATATACGCGGAGGAAGCGAAATGGGCAGGCAATGGTATGAAGATGGGAAGCTGCTGAATAAAATGAACACATTTACCGATTTCAATGACTGTGCAGAGTACCTGATTTCGGAAAAATATACCAATCCTGAAAAACTGTTTGCTATGGGTGGCAGTGCAGGAGGATTACTGATGGGTGCTATAATCAATTTACAACCTGAGCTTTATAAAGGAGTGGTGGCGGCAGTTCCCTGGGTTGATGTGGTAACTACCATGCTGGATGATGATGTTCCTCTTACTACATCTGAATTTGATGAATGGGGAGATCCGAAGAACAAGGAGTATTATGATTACATGTTATCTTATTCGCCTTATGATAATGTTGATGCCAAGAAGTACCCGAATTTACTGGTGACAACAGGATTTTGGGATTCACAGGTTCAATATTGGGAACCCGCCAAATGGGTGTCTAAATTGCGGGATAAAAAAACCGGTAAGAACCTTATTTTACTGCACATCAACATGGAAGCAGGACATGGAGGTGTTTCCGGCCGTTTCAGAAGATACAGGGAAACAACACTTGAATATGCCTTTATGTTTGATTTATTGGGAATCAGCGAATAATAGTGTTTGAATAATAATATAAAAAGGGCTGTCCAAAAAGAAAAATTTTTCTTTTTGGACAGCCCTTTTTTAAAATCCCTTCCCCGGCCTTGCCTGAACTTCCGGGAGAGGTTTCCTCAATAGTAATTCATTCCTCATAGCCGTGTGATAAACTATAGCTGCAACAATCACTGCATTGTGCATCATGTCATTCATCATCAGCCTTTCATAGGTATCCATGTTGCTGTGATAACCTCTTCTATAGTCAATGGGATCCTGAATAAACTGGAATCCCGGTAAACCAATGGAGTTGAAAGCCAAATGGTCAGTGCCACCGGTATTACGTAAACTGACGGTTGAGGTTCCCATATCTGCGAAAGGATTAAACCACGCCTCGAAGATGGGTCTTAGCATATCGTTTTCCTGCAGGTAAATACCCCTGATTTTTCCTGAACCGTTGTCAACATTATAATAGGCAGAAAATTTTGCGTGTCCGGGTTTCAATTCCATTGTTGCAACATCACCCGTGTATTTTTTGACATAACCTCTTGATCCCCTGAGGCCTTGTTCTTCAGCTCCCCATAAGCCAATTTTGATGGTCCTTTTGGGTTTAATACCAATTGCCTTCAGAATTCGCATGGCTTCGATCATTACAATGCAGCCCGAACCGTTATCATTTGCCCCGGTACCACCATGCCACGAATCCAGATGGGCGCCAATCATGACCACCTCATCCTTCAGCGATTTGTCTGTACCCGGAATTTCCCCGATTACATTATATCCCATGAGGTCTTCATCATGGAAAGTGTTGCTGATCTCCATTTCAACTTCAACCGGTATATCGTGTTGCAGTAAACGAACGATCCTGCCATGGTGTTCGGTTGTTAATATGATCTCCGGTAAAACCGGATCAGCATCAACATTGTATGAAGCTCCGCTCGAACGGACAGTGCCAAACGACCCGCTGCCGCTGATAATTGCTGCAGCTTCTTCCTCCAGGAAAAATTTATTGATCTGGTTCCTTAATTGTCTTTGCGCTCTCCATTGTGCAAAATCACCGATGCGCCGCCTGAAAGGAGTGGCAACCCTTGCCTTTGATCTTTCCTCGAGATCTTCATCTGATAAACGGCTGGCTGAAGGTTCAAAAGAAATTTCATATTCTGAAGTAGGAACCGTTGTAACAATTTTACCTCCTAATTTGCCTTTGAATTTTTCAAAGTCGGCAGTATCCTGAATATTGACAAGAATAACTCCCGACTTGAAATAACCATCCGTCCCGGGTGTCCATGCTTTGGGAGTTCCAATCAATGAAGAATAATAGGGGGCAGTCATTGCTACATACGACTTTTCAT
>JAUWBB010000020.1 GCA_030605195.1 Bacteroidota bacterium | reverse complement strand
CAAAGATTGGATGTTCCGTTCTGTTGCGCAAGGCATTTATAATAAAATCAGGAGTTTCAAAATCCATATCGGCAACCCACATGGGAAGTACATCTTTAGTGCCAAAATATCCCTTCCGGAAATCATATTTTATACAATCTGTATTCTCCCTGGAAATTATTTTATCAAAGTCGTATTTCATGAATTAAGTTATATTTACAAAAAAACCAGCGACACTTTATCAGAAAAAATCCAACAAATATATACCAAATCCCTGGAGGTATCAAACTGGATTTTTTTAATCATTTTCAATTTTACATTTTAGGCATTTTAAATTCTGTATTTTATGATATAACTGTAAATGATAAATAACTTTACATCGAACTCACGTTAAAATAAATAAATAAGCTATGAGAGTATTAAAGTTTGGCGGTTCATGTATCAGATCGGCCGGGGATATTCAAAACATGGTTCGCATTATTAAACGTTATCCGTAAGGAGAAATATTCTTATTTTAGCAAGGGAAAGTGGGGCTCAACTGGAAATTGATTCGATAGAGTGTGAACCGTTTTTACCTGAGTTATGTCTAAAAGTCAATACAGTTGCTGAATTTTATAACGAATTAGAAAAGTACAATTATTTTTTTGAAAAATTAAGGAAAAGTGCCGAAACAAAAGGCTGTAGATTAAGGTATATTGCACAATATGAAAACGGAAAGGCAGGAATAGGTTTGCAAAGCGTGGGACCTAATCATCCCTTTTTCAAACTGGATGGGAAAGACAATATTGTTGCAATTAACACAGACCGTTATATGGAGTAACCATTGGTTGTTAAAGGTGCCGGCGCTGAAGTCACAGCTTCATGTGTTTTTGCTGATATTATGAGAATTGCGAATCAATAATTTATTATAATGACAGGTAGTTTTATTAAAGTTTTTGCACCGGCAACCGTTTCTAACCTTACCTGTGGGTTTGATATTCTGGGATTTCCTCTTGAGAACATAGGTGATGAATTGTCTATAAAAGTAATCCGGGGGAAGAGGATTAGGATAAAAAGTATTAAGGGGTTTGAGTTGCCATTTGAGCCTGCTAAAAATGTTGCCGGTGTTGTTGCTCGTAAAATGATAGATGAATTAAGACTTGATTTTAGTTTCGAATTTGTAATAAAAAAAGGAATAAAACCAGGGAGCGGAATAGGATCAAGTGCAGCAAGTGCAGCCGGCGTTGCATACGGAATAAACGAACTTCTTGGAAAACCGTTGAAGTTAAAAGAATTAGTTAAATTTGCCATGGAGGGTGAAAGGCTTGCTTCCGGAACACCGCATGCTGATAATGTAGCTCCTGCACTACTTGGAAACTTGATTTTAATAAGAAGTTACAACCCTCTTGACATTATTCAGCTTCCATCGCCGGCAGACTTGTTCTGCACGCTGATACATCCTCATATTCAGGTTAAAACAAAAGAATCCCGGGAAATTCTGGAAAAACGGATTCCGCTGGATAAAGCAGTTCAGCAATGGGGAAATGTGGCTGGTTTAATTGCAGGGATTGTCCAATCGGATTATAGTTTAATTAGCCGCTCCATGGAAGATGTTATTATTGAACCAATAAGATCCGTATTGATTCCCAGGTTTGATGAAGTAAAAAAAGAATCACTTGATGCGGGAGCTCTGGGGTGCGGGATATCGGGTTCAGGACCATCAGTTTTTGCATTCTCAAAAGGTGAAGAAAATGCCCTGAAGGTAAGAAAAGCAATGATTGAAACTTACCATGATACTAAAATAAAATTTGATGTTTACATATCCAGGATAAGTCCGCATGGAGCATATGTTCTGGAACGATCTTATTAGAGGACAAATTGTAAATGCATGAAATACATCAGTACGAACCGAAAGTCAAAAAGCGTCACATTCAGAGAAGCGGTAATAAAAGGAATTGCCGATGATAATGGATTATTTTACCCTGGGAACTTTAATCCGTTTTCAGTTGAATTTATTCAGGAATTAAAACAACTCTCTTTGTCGGAAATTGCTTTTGAAATTGTCAGAATATTTGTTCGGGATAATATTCCTGACAGGGATTTGTTTGAGATTTTAACCGATACCCTCAATTTTGATATCCCTCTTGTGAAAGTTGAGAACGAAGTTTATTCACTTGAACTTTTTCATGGTCCTACGCTGGCATTTAAAGACATTGGCGCCAGATTTCTGGCAAGGTGTATGAGGCATTTCCTGAAAAATGACGATCCGGTTACAGTATTGGTAGCTACTTCCGGTGATACCGGCAGCGCAGTGGCCAATGGATTTTTAAGGCTTAAAGAAGCCAATGTTGTTATTTTATATCCAAGCGGTAAGGTAAGTGAGCTACAGGAAAAACAATTTACAACTCTTGGACATAATATTACTGCACTTGAGGTAAACGGCACATTTGACGATTGCCAAAAAATGGTCAAGCAGGCTTTTTCCGATCAGGAATTAAATCAGAAAATGAAATTATCTTCAGCAAACTCTATAAACATTGCTCGTCTGATCCCTCAAATATTCTATTATTTTTATGCATACTCACAATTAGAAAGTAAGATCAAACCCTTGATTGTTTCAGTGCCAAGCGGAAATTATGGTAATCTTACAGCAGGTTTGCTTGCTAAACGGTTAGGGTTACCCATTGATGTATTTATAGCAGCATCAAACATTAACCGGCCTGTTCCCGATTATCTGGTAACGGGCATATTTACACCAAGACCTTCACGACAAACCATTGCCAATGCTATGGATGTTGGAAATCCCGGTAATTTTGCACGCATTTTACTAATGTTTGACCATTCCTGGGAAGCTATTAAAAAGGAGATTAAAGGATATAGTTATACTGATGAGCAAATAAGAGCTGTAATCTATAATGTTTATCATAAGACCGGCTATATTTTAGATCCGCATGGAGCTATAGGTTATATGGCTTTAAAAGAATATATGAATTCATTTGATGCCTGTGGAATTTTCCTGGAAACAGCCCATCCGGCAAAATTCCATTCAATTATTGAGGAAATAATTCAGACTAAAATAAATATTCCTTCGAGATTATTTCAATGCCTTGAGAAAGAAAAGAAGACAATTTTGATCAATAACCAATTCGATGATCTTAAAGACTTTTTGTTTTCAAAGATGTAAATGAAAGAAGAATGGAAGATGAAATATGATATATTGAGTCCACTCCGAAAAGTCATTTTTGACAGAATAATGGCATAATGGAATTTTGGAATGGTGGAATAATGGGTGTTTCCAATATTCCATTTTTCCAATATTCCAAAGCGATGGATTTTTTAGAGTAGGCTCTATATTTGATGATGAAAAAAGCCTTCTGAAGAAGGCTGACTTATATTAAAGTGTTTAGGTTGTGATTCACAAGGTTAAAACCTGGTGTTATGCGGGTAATCGCGAATAGTTTATCCATTTTCACCTTATTATGAATTCTTATCGATCAAAAAAAAGTCTGGGGCAGCACTTTTTAACCGATACAAACATTGCAACAAAAATTGTTGCCTCTTTGTATGCAAAAGATGTTAATGCTGTTGTTGAGATCGGTCCCGGAAGGGGTATTCTTACCAAGGATTTGGTAAAAAACAGCCGGTACGATACATACCTGGTTGAGATCGATGGGGCCCTGGTTGAACAACTTTCTCAATCATTCCCCGAACTGAAGCACCGTATCCTACACTCTGATTTCTTGAAATTGGATATTTACGGATCTTTCAAGGGTCCGATTGCAATTATTGGTAATTTCCCTTATTACATTTCATCACAGATATTTTTTAAGATCCTGGAAAACCGGGATAAGGTGGTTGAGGTGGTCGGCATGGTTCAGAAGGAAGTTGCCGAAAGAATTAAAACAGGTCCGGGATCAAAAACATATGGTATATTGAGTGTTTTATTGCAGGCATATTACCATGTTGAATATTTGTTTACGGTTAATGAAAAAGTATTCGATCCCCCTCCGAAAGTTAAATCGGCTGTTATTCGTCTTACACGCAATAAAATCGAAACACTTGATTGTGATGAAACTCTTTTTTTCAGGCTGGTAAAAACCGGATTTAACCAACGAAGAAAAATCTTACGAAATTCATTAAGAAGTATTTTATTAAATTTAAGGCTTGATCATGAACTTATGTTAAGAAGACCCGAAGAACTTAGTGTTGGTCAATTTGTAGAACTGACCAGGCTGGTGAAGGGAATGTTACAAACAAAAAAATAATTGACCTAATTAACCTAATTTCTAATTGATCTAAAAAACAACCAGAGTAATAATGATCAGAAAATCAGAGATTTGAAATCCATACGGACTTCCTTTGGTCATTGAAATTTTAGAAATTGGAATTTGATTAGGTTGATTAGAAATTAGGTCAATTAGTAATTTATAATGAAGGATTTAAACCAAAACCTTGAACGTCTATCTTCATTAACGAAGTGAGTAAATTCTGATACATATAAATTATGGCTGTTCAATTCGAGTTAACAAAGAGATACATTGAGGAATTAAAGGATTTGATCCAGGCGGGTGAAGAAAAGAAAGTCTTGCAACTGATCGGAGATCTGCATGCTGCTGATATTGCTGAAATTTATGATGAGATAAATATAGGTGAAGCCAAATTCCTGTTTTTGCTCCTTGATGGTGAAATGGCTGCTGATGTTCTGGCAGAGCTTGATGAGGATGACCGCGAGAAGTTTCTGAAGGTTCTTCCCAGTGATGTAATTGCCCGGCAGTTTATCGAAAAGATGGATTCGGACGATGCGGCAGATGTCATTGCCGATCTATCGGAAAAAAGGAAGAAGGAAGTCCTTCTGCACATTGATGATGTCGACCAGGCTGGTGAGATTGTTGAACTGCTTGCCTATGACGAAGACACGGCAGGTGGTTTAATGGCCAAAGAACTGATTAAGGTGAATGAGAACTGGACTATCCTTACCTGTTTGAAGGAAATGAGCAAACAGGCAGCCGGTGTCGACGAGGTATACTATGTTTATGTGGTTAATGATAACGACATTCTAAAAGGCACAGTATCACTTAAACGGATGTTATTAAGCCAGAACCGTAGCAAAATTAAGGATATTTCAAATACCGATGTGATCTCAGTAAAGACGGATACTCCCTCCGAGGAGGTTGCTAATATTATGAAAAAGTATGATTTGGTTGCTCTACCGGTTATTAACTCCATTGGAAGACTGCTTGGGCGAATTACCATTGATGACGTTGTGGATGTAATAAAAGAGGAAGCAGAAAAGGACTATCAAATGGCCTCTGGTATTTCTGAAGACGTGGAGTCGACCGACAATGTATGGTTATTAACCAGGGCCCGTATTCCCTGGTTATTGATCGGCTTATTGGGTGGAGTCCTTGTGGCAAAGGTTATAGGTTTATACGAAATCGATCTGGGTATGTATCCGGAAATGGCCTTCTTTATACCATTGATAGCTGCTATGGGTGGCAATGTGGGTGTTCAATCCTCTGCTATTATCGTACAGGGATTGGCCAATAATACACTTGGGATTGAAAGCACGTTTACAAAGCTGATGAAAGAACTTACCGTTGCCGGCATAAATGGTATAACCCTTGCAGGATTGATTTTTCTTTATAATGTCCTCGCTACCGATTCATTTGCATTAACCCTGACAGTCAGTATAGCCTTATTTTCGGTTATCATTTTCGCGTCTTTCTTCGGAACATTCATACCGCTTTTACTTAATAGAATAAAGGTTGATCCGGCCCTGGCGACGGGTCCATTCATTACCACCCTGAACGATATCATGGGTTTGTTTATCTACCTGATGATTGGAAGGATCCTTTACGGCGTGTTTTAATCCGCTTCGCTGTCATTGGCTCTCCGCCAGCCGGCGGATCGTGTCATTTACTCGCTTCGCTCGTGTCATTTGCTTCGCTGGCGCTCAGCGTCATTTGCTCTCTGCCAGCCCTGTGAAATACTGCTTCGCAGTAAAGGCTTCGCCTTTATTTCACAGGGCCAGCTGGCGGATCGCGTAATTAGGTAGGTATTAAGTTGTTTTACTTTTGTTTTTTCCTGAAGGAATGCCTTTTTTACTGGTTGCTAGTGCTTAATATAATAACACCAAATTCTCCTCCTTAGAAAGGAGGAGTACCCTGACGGTACCGTCAGGGGGAGGTGGTTGATAAAAGTTATGACACCCTAAATTTCTTTACGAAAGCAGTCTAACTATTTAATAATAAAACACCTACGGTGTTCCTTCAATTACATTGATCTTACCTGAAAAGTTACGAAGTAAAGAGGACGGAATAAAAAGTAAAAATGAAGAAATTCTAAAACGTTGTCCCGATCGCCTCAACCGGATCCAATCTTGAAGCGCTATATGCGGGGGCATAACCCGAAATAATTCCAATGGTTCCGGAGACACCTAACGCTAAAATAATATTCCCTATAGTTAGTGACATATTTAGATCCCATTTGGCGTTTACAAAGATCGTTCCGCCATATACCATGATCAAACCGAGGATACCTCCGATAAGAGAGAGTATAATGGCTTCGTAAAGAAACTGCTGGAGTATAAAATTATTCTTTGCTCCCAATGATTTCTGTATTCCTATGATATTTGTTCTTTCTTTTACGGAAACAAACATGATATTGGCAATTCCGAACCCTCCTACAAGAATTGAAAAGCCACCAATGATCCATCCTCCAAGATTTATACCCGCGAAAACAGCATCAAAACCCTGTGTAATAATGCTTGTCTGGTTAAGTGAAAAATTATCCTTGTCATTGGGTTTTATTTTTCTGATAGCACGAAGAATTCCTGTCAGCTCATCTTTTAGTTCACCAATGGTTACAGTTTCCTTAGGGATGACCATAATCATTGGGCTCAACGATTCACTCCGGATATTGACAATATTCCTGGTAAAATTAATAGGAACCAAAACAACACGATCCAATCCCTCGTCGCTGATACCACCGGCTCCTTCTTTTTTTAACCGGCCTATAACTCTAATTTTTCTGCCGCGTATAGTAATATTTTTGCCAACCGGATTCCTGTTTTCGAATAATTTTTCTGCCAGTTCAGCGCCGACAATAGCACGGTTTTTACCGCTTTGAGATTCAAAGTGTGAAAAATACCTGCCGTTTTCAATTTCAAACGACCTGACTTTTTCGAAGTCATGTGTTGCTGAAAAAAGATAAATATTTTCAGCAGAATTATTTTTATATTTAACGGTAACTGGTGTCTGGATTATGAAGGATAGAACTTCGGCTTTTTGTGATCTTTTCTTTATCTCCTCGTATTCCTGAATAGTGGGTACGGGTCTTTTTAAATATTCCCACCAGGCATAATCCGGATCACTAAAAGCCCAGGGCCATTTTGCTACGTAAATTACGTTATCCCCCAATTGTGCAATACTGTCCCTCACTGCCTTTTCCATCCAGTCAAGAACGGTAAAAACAGAAATGATAGCAAAAATCCCGATTGTAATGCCCAACAGTGTCAGGAATGTCCTGAGCTTGTTAACAATTACAGAATGGTAAGCAAACAGGAAACTCTCTTTTAGAAGTTTAATATAAATTATCATTGGCGAATGCAAATAGTAAATGAAAAGACAAATATACAATGGAATTTTTAATTAACCCAAGTTGCGGGGGTTATCCGCCTGCCTGGCCGGCAAGGCAGGCAGGGATGGGCAGGCAAGTTGCTTGTTACAAGTGTTTGAATATAAATATTTTAACATTCTTAATTTATTTGTTATATTTTTAAACATTATCAATTGAAAAGCTTTTACATTGATTATGAATATATTAATCTGCAACTTGAACAAAGCAATTGATTTGGATCATTCCAACGGGAAGAAAGAACCATTTTATACATTTTGTAAATTCAATATCCCTGAAACCCTGCTTCTTTTACATATATTTTACCTAATTTAGTAAGGTTTTTGCATAACTTTATCAGGATTTTAACAAACAATTATAAATGAGCGACATAAGAAAAATAACCTCTGCTCTGATCTCTGTTTATTTTAAAGAAAATTTGGACAAAATTGTTACAAGTCTTGATAAACTTGGCGTAAAAATTTATTCAACAGGTGGCACCAGGGAATTTATCAAAAATCTTGGAGTGAAAGTTACATCCGTTGAGGATATAACTTCTTATCCATCCATTTTAGGAGGAAGGGTTAAAACACTGCATCCGGAAGTCTTTGGTGGAATTCTCGCGAGGAGAGAACAGGAAACAGATTTACTGCAGCTTGATGAATACAATATCCCTGTGATCGACCTGGTCATTGTTGATCTGTATCCTTTTGAGGAAACACTTTCTTCAGGGGCTGATGAGCAATCCATCATTGAAAAAATCGATATTGGCGGGATTTCACTTATCCGGGCCGCGGCAAAAAATTATAGTGATGTAATTATCGTTTCAAGCCGTACTCAATATAATGAGTTGCTTGAATTGCTTGAAGAAAAGGATGGCACAACAACACTGGAGGATAGAAAAAAATTTGCTGCAAAAGCATTCAGTGTTTCTTCTCACTACGATACAGCTATTTTCAAATATTTCAATTCCGGCCAGCAACTATTGCAATTCAGGGAAAGTCATCTTCATGGCAGTTCATTAAGGTATGGTGAGAATCCACATCAGAAAGGAATTTTTTATGGTGATCTTGAATTGGTATTTGAGAAGCTTCATGGGAAAGAGATTTCTTATAATAACTTACTGGATATTGATGCTGCCATTAACCTGCTGGCTGACTTTAAGGAAACAACTTTTGCCATTCTGAAGCATAATAATCCCTGTGGCGCTGCATCGCGTGGAAAACTAATTGACGCCTGGAAAGACGCTTTGGCGGGAGATACTGTTTCCGCTTTTGGTGGAATCCTGATAACGAATGAGGAAGTGGATGAGGTAACGGCTGAAGAGATCAATAAGCTCTTCTTCGAGGTAATTTTAGCGAGAAAGTATTCGCCAAAAGCACTGGAAATTTTAAAACAGAAAAAAAACAGAATAATCCTCATCCAAAAAGAAACCGATTACCCGCTTTTCTCATATCGGTCATTGCTAAATGGTGTGATATATCAGGAAAGGGATTTAAAAATTGAAACAAACGCTGATTTGGAGGTGATAACCAAAATATCTCCTTCCGAAAAGGAAAAGACTGATCTGCTTTTTGCTAATAAAATTGTAAAACATTCCAAATCAAACTGCATTGTATTGGTTAAGGATAAGCAATTATTGGCAAGCGGAGTAGGTCAGACATCAAGGGTTGATGCCCTGAAACAAGCCATTGAGAAGGCCGGGAATTTTGGATTTGATCTTTCAGGTGCAGTTATGGCTTCTGATGCCTTTTTCCCTTTTGCCGATTCTGTTGAAATTGTGCGTCAGGCAGGCATTAAATCGGTAATTCAACCGGGTGGTTCAATCCGTGACAAGGATTCTATCGAATATTGTGATAAACATGGAATGTCAATGGTGTTTACCGGAACAAGGCATTTCAGACATTAGTAACTTGTAAAAGATTATAAACAAACTTAAATAGTTGATAAAAATGGGGATTTTTTCATTTCTAACCCAGGAACTCGCTATGGATTTAGGAACGGCTAACACGGTCATTATCCATAACGATAAGGTAGTTGTAGATGAGCCGTCAATTATAGCAATTGATAAAGATACCGGCAAACTTATTGCCATTGGTGAGAAAGCCCGGCAGATGCATGGCAAAACACATGAAAAAATTAAAACAATCTGGCCATTACGTGACGGGGTGATTGCTGATTTTAATGCCGCCGAACAGATGATCAGAGGAATGATCAAAATGATAAACCACAAGGGGTCTTTATTTACACCATCCCTGAAGATGGTGGTTTGTATTCCTTCGGGAAGCACTGAGGTTGAGGTTCGGGCCATACGTGATTCATCGGAACATGTCGGTGGGAGGGATGTTTATATGATATATGAACCCATGGCTGCTGCTATTGGAATCGGGATTGATGTTGAAGAACCGGTAGGAAATATGGTTGTTGATATTGGCGGCGGAACAACGGAAATTGCTGTAATTGCCTTGGGCGGTATTGTCTGCAATAAATCGATACGTATAGCCGGTGGTGGATTTACCGCGGATATTGAGGGCTATATGCGGCATCAACATAACATAAAAATTGGCGAACGCACAGCTGAGGAAATTAAGATTAATGTAGGTTCGGCTGTGCCGGATATTGATAATCCTCCTTCTGATTATATTGTTCGTGGTCCTAGTCTTATGACGGCCCTGCCAATAGAAATACCTATATCTTACCAGGAAATTGCACATTGTCTGGATAAATCCATATCTAAGATAGAAACGGCCATGTTGGGTGTTCTTGAACAAATCCCACCCGAGTTATATGCAGATATTGTGAAAACGGGCATTTATCTTGCCGGAGGCGGAGCCCTTCTGAGAGGATTGGACCAACGGTTTTTTGAAAGGATAAATATTCCGTTTCATGTTGCTGAGGATGCATTACATGCCGTAGCCCGCGGAACTGGCATAGCACTTAAAAATATAGATAAATTTTCATTCCTGATGAGATAGTTTTGATGGGGTAAAATAAAAACAGGGATGAGAAATTTATTAATGTTCATAATCAGATATTATTTTGTTATCCTGTTTATTTTTCTTGAATCACTTTCCTTAATACTGGTTGTCCGGAACAATAACTTCCAAAAAGCAAGGTTTGTCACTTATTTCCAAAGCACAGCAGGGTATATCTACAATAAAATTGACATTTTAACGGAATACCTGTATCTTCAAAAAGCAAACCAAAAATTAGCTGCAGAAAATACTGAGCTAAAAAATATCCTCCGGAGAATGTACCGTTCCGATGAAGTCTTCTTCTATGGCGAGCATGATACGGTTTACCGGCAGCATTACTTTTATACTTCAGCCAGGATCATAAATAATTCAATAAATAAACAACACAACTTTTTAACCCTGAATAAAGGAACCGTGATTGGCATAAAACCGGAAATGGCTGTTATCTCATCGGATGGAATAGTAGGAGTTGTAAAGGGGGTATCTAATCGCTTTGCCACGGTAATTTCACTATTAAACACCGACCTGAAAATCAGCGGTAAATTTAAAAAGAATAATTATTATGGTTCCTTGTTTTGGGATGGGATGGATTACAGGAAAGTACTTTTTCGGGAAATACCTTATCATGTGGATATTAGCTTGGGTGATACGGTAATTACAAGTGGATTTTCAACCATTTTTCCGGGAGGGATATTAATCGGGACTGTATGTGATTATGAAGTAAAAGGTGGAAATTTTTATGAAATTACCGTTGAACTTACCACTGATTTTAAGAACCTGGATTATGTGAGCGTAGTGAGTAATTTGCAACGACAGGAACAACTGGAGCTTGAACAATCATTTGATAATGATTAATTTTCTTTATAGAAATATCGGACGCTTTATTGTATTGGTACTGATCCAGGTACTGATCCTGGACAACATCCAATTCAGCGGTTATGTAAATCCTTTTATGTATGTGCTGTTTATTCTTCTGTTGCCTTTTGAAACCCCGAATTGGTTGATCATCCTTTTAGGTTTTGTTTTAGGTTTGACCATTGATTTATTTTCCAATACAATTGGGATGCATGCTTTTGCTACGGTCTTCATGGCTTTTTTACGGCCCCACGTATTGAAAATTATAAAGCCCCATGACGGATATGAGCCCGGAACTTTCCCAAGAATATATTATTTTGGCCTTACCTGGTTTTTAAGGTATTCCATCATATTGGTGTTTTCGCATCACTTGTTTCTGTTTTATATTGAGATTTTCAGATTTACTGACTTTTTTAGTACCTTAATACGAGTGATCTTGAGTGTTTTATTTTCAATGGTGATTATCGTACTGAGTCAGTATTTTATATTCAGGAAGTAAATTTTTTATGAAAGATAATTATAGTGAAAGATTTTTACTCAAACCGGAAGTATGTTATTGCAGGATTATTTCTTTTTGTCAGCCTGATTTATATTATAAGACTTTTTTCATTACAGGTAGTAAATAAAAGCTATCGGTTATCAGCGAGCAGTAACGTTTCGCGGTCTGTTACACAATATCCGGCGAGAGGCTTAATTTATGATAGAAATGGAAAATTACTTGTTTCTAACGAAGCAGTCTATGATCTTATGGTGGTTCCCAACCAGCTCCGGGAGTTTGATACGGCCAATTTTTGTACTATCCTTAATATTTCGATCGATGATGTTCGAAAGAAAATTAAACAGGCACAGGATTATTCATTCTATACTGCATCTCCCTTTTTAAAACAAATATCATCAAAAACTTACGCGGTCCTGCAGGAAAAAATGTATAAATTCCAGGGTTTTTTTGTACAGCCCAGGATTATAAGAAAATACACCATGGAAATTGCCTCCCATGCTCTTGGGTATGTAAGTGAGGTTGATGAAAAAGCGATCAAAGAAAATCAGTACTATCGAATGGGGGATTACATTGGAAAAAGTGGGGTAGAGAAATCTTATGAAGATGTTTTAAGAGGAAGAAAGGGTGTCAATATCTATATGGTAGATGTTCACATGCGGAAAATGGGCTCATACAAGGAGGGGAAACACGATATTACAGCTATTGTCGGTGTGAATATTGTAACGACCCTGGATGCTGATCTTCAGGAGTATGGGGAATTGCTGATGAGAAATAAGACCGGTAGTATTGTTGCCATTGAACCGTGTACCGGTGAAGTATTAGCACTTGTTTCTTCTCCCTGTTATGATCCGGCTCTTCTGATTGGAAGAATAAGATCGGAAAATTTCATTAAGCTGCAACAGGATACTCTCAAACCCTTGTTCAACCGGGCTTTGATGGCTCAATATCCTCCAGGTTCCACCTTTAAGCCGATTAACGGGTTAATTGGCCTGCAGGAAAAGGTTATCTATCCGTCAACAGAATACTATTGTGACCAGGGATTCTACGGGGGAGGAATTTTTGTAGGTTGTCATAACCATGATTCTCCTCTTAATTTGCCAAGATCGATCCAAAACTCATGCAATACATATTTTTGTAATGTTTTCAGAAACATACTGGAAAACAGAAGATATGGCTCTGTTGCTGAAGCGTTTAATTCATGGAGGGAATATGTAATGTCTTTCGGCTTTGGAAGCAAATTGGATTCGGATTTTACAAATGAATTAAAAGGTTTTGTTCCTGAGGCATCATATTACGATAAATACTACGGGAAAAACGGATGGAGAGCATTGACATTAATTTCCCTTGCCATCGGACAAGGGGAATTGACAACCACTCCTCTTCAAATGGCTAATATGACCGCTGCCATTGCAAACAGGGGGTTTTATTGTACTCCCCATATTGTCAAAAGTATTGAAGGACAATCCGATATCGATTTCCGGTTTACGGAGAAACATAAAACAAAAATCGATTCAAGTCATTTTGAAGTTATTATTAAGGGGATGGATTGGGCAGTAAATGGAAAGCCAGGTAGCGGAAGTACTGCACGAAGAGCCAGAATTGAAGGAATTACCGTTTGCGGAAAAACAGGTACTGCTGAAAATCCTCATGGAGAGGATCATTCGATATTTATTGCATTTGCACCAAAAAATGAACCTAAAATTGCTTTATCGGTTTATGTGGAAAATGGAGGATGGGGTAGTACTTATGCAGCACCAATTGCAAGTCTGATGATCGAGAAATATCTTACCGACACCCTGACTAAAGGTTGGCTTGAGGAATTTATTTTGAACACAAACCTGATTGATCATGAGGAGAAAGGTAATACTCTGGAATAGCATCGATTGGGTTACCATTCTGGTTTATCTGATCCTTGTTTTTTTAGGATGGATAAATATTTTTGCTGCTGAATATGACGAAGAACACAAAAGTATTTTGGATATTTCCCGGCGGTATGGCAAACAAACTATCTGGATTGGAGCTGCCTTCCTTTTAGCTTTTCTGGTTGTAGTAATCGATAGCCGGTTTTATCTTTTTTTTGCGTATGCAATTTATGGGCTACTTATTTTTTCCCTTTTAGCTGTATTGGTTTTTGGCCGGGAAATACACGGTGCCAGATCGTGGTTTGAATTCGGCCCAATACGAATTCAGCCTTCTGAATTCGTAAAATTTGCAACAGGACTGGCGCTTGCTAAATATCTCAGCGCGAAACACCTTAATATTAACAACATAAAATCGCTTGCTTCTGCAGCCATAATTGTCGTGGTACCTGTCCTGCTCATTTTGCTCCAGCCTGATATGGGATCTGCTCTTGTTTTTTTCTCTTTAGTATTGGTTTTATACAGGAATGGGTTATCCGGAAGCATTTTCTTTGCCGGAATTTTCGTTGCCATATTATCCATTCTGACCCTGTTTTTTGATAAACTGATAATTACTACAAGTATTATTATCGTGTCGTTTGCTGTTTTCTGGATTGTTGAACGAAAAATGAAATATGTTATTTACGCGATGGCAATATTTGCTGTTATTAGTGGATCACTTTATGGTTTAAAGGAGTGGTTCACGTTTGATCTTTCCAACTATTTTATTTTAGTGATGTCGGTCGTACTCTCGGGTTTAGTGTATCTTTTTCTTTCCTACAGGCGCAAAATCAGAAATGTTTCAATCATTTATTTTTTGATGGTCGGAGCATTGGTTTTCACATTTTCAGAGAATTACGTTTTTAACAACGTACTTGAACCTCACCAGCAAAAGCGGATAAATATTGTATTAGGTATTGAATTCGATCCGGCCGGTAGCGGCTATAATATCAATCAATCAAAAATAGCCATTGGATCGGGAGGATTTTCCGGGAAAGGATTTCTGAAAGGAACACAAACCAAGTTTAAATTTGTACCGGAGCAAAGTACTGATTTTATTTTTTGTACGGTAGGTGAAGAGTGGGGTTTTATAGGAACTTTAACGGTAATTGCCTTATTCTCAATCTTACTGATTAGAATTATCCAATTGGCTGAACGGCAACGGTCGGCTTTTGCACGGTTATATGGTTATGTGGTTTTCTCCATCATTTCTTTTCATGTAGTAGTAAATATCGGAATGACTATAGGATTGTTTCCTGTTATCGGTATTCCTTTACCTTTCTTTAGTTATGGAGGATCTTCCCTTTGGGCTTTTACCATTCTTCTTTTTATCTTTTTGAGAATGGATGCCGGCCGGATGGAGTATTTTATTTAGTTTTCGGTTCCTGGTTCTCAGTTACTGGTTCCCGGTTCAATGTTGAAAGTTTCAGGTTGAACTTCGTCATTCGTAAATCGTTAACTTAGCAAACTAAGCTTGCGTCCTGAAGTTATTAGGACGACTAAATATAAAATAAATTTAGCTTGCATTATTCATGAGAAATGAAAAATCCACTGAATATAAACATTTTTTTTTTTTTTTCGCTATTAAACAAAATTTTTTGTGCAATTGTTGCTATTTAGCTTATACAGAGCAGTTTACAACAATATTGTAAAAATTTATGAATTATACAGGTTAGTTGTTTATAATTTTTTTATTATTTTCTTACTATGAAATTAGTTTTAATAGCTGTATAATCCCTAAAACTTTCGGGATTACCATTTATTTTTTATTCATTTATATTTGTGAAATTTTTGAATAAAAATTAAACGGACGTATCATATGACAAATAATATCGTTTCTAGCATTTAGCTATTTATTCATATAATTATATGAATAACTGAAATTTATCCTTCCGGAAAGAATTTGAGGCAGTCTGTTCTCCAAAGAGTTAACCTGAAAAGTTTACTATTTCTCTCACCTTCATGTTGGTGATTGTGAACTGCCGACCGATGGTTTTACCTTACTACAGCGACTACGACTGCCACAGCTACTTCTTCCCTTCAATTCCTATTCACTTTTTATTTTTGTATTTTGTATTTTATCTTTTCATTACTCCATGCCCTCTGTGAGTACTGCATACTGCTACTGCGACTGCTACTTTCCAAGCGCCCAGTACCCCTTCACCTTTCATCAATTACTCCCTGCTCTTCGCCATCTGGCCTTTGCTGATTAAAATCCCATGTTCGCTTTCGACGAAATGCATAAGTTGGGGGAAATAATCAAGAAAATCAGCTCTGAATGAGGAGCAGTTTTTTTTTAATACATCAATTGCAAATTGGGTCTCATCCGGAAGAGAAGTTCTCCTGCTCATTCCCGATAAAACATCTTTAATGCCTTCGATGGTTAAATAGGATTCCAACCAGTTATACTGAATAAATAACGGCAGGAATTCCTGTACTTTTTTTGGAAGGATCGAATAATGGGAAACAAGAGTATCATATAGATTGTTAACGAATTCCTGTAATGGTTCTTCCGAAAATTCCGCCCATTCCAGGGCAAGAAAATGATCGTAGAAAATATCAACGATGATACCTGAAAATCTTTTGTATTTTAAATTCAAATAAGATTTGCTTCGCTGCACAATTGGGTGATGATCGGTAAAAGAATCAATATGGCGGTGAAGTAAAATACCCTTTTTTACCAGGTTTGGGTAATGCTCAAAATTTTTACCCTTAACATAATCACCGATAAAGTTCCCTGCCTTTATTTCATTTGAATCTCCCGAGAGATAAATATGGGCTAAAAAATTCATTTATTGAATACAAAAAAAACAATTTTGTAAATATAGTTTATCTTGCAACATATAACTTATTTGTATCGGAATTTACTCTCCGCCTCCCGATAGATATCGGGATGGCGGATCATGAGATCGTCCCGATAGCTACCGGGACTAAGTTCAAAAACATAATCTGATATACACTGAGTTATGCCTATTTCTAATTGCCTTGTAATTTTTTAGGCAAAGGTTTCCCCTGTGAAATACTGCTCCGCAGTAGTGGCTCCGCCAC
>JAUWBB010000221.1 GCA_030605195.1 Bacteroidota bacterium | reverse complement strand
ATAGTAGCTACAAAAACGGATGAAATAAAAAATAACAGTATTATCTTTAGTTGCTTCTGCGAAAGCGGTCTTGAAGTTCCTAAAATCAGCGGTAAGGCAACAAGTGATAGTTTTATCTTGATATCATTAAAGGCAAACTGAAAATCCGAGGTGTTCAATAACCAAAACCCATGTATTAAGACAATGGAAATAAAAACAGTTATGCTTTTTCTTTTTTTAAAAATGTTCAATTTTTTTCTAAAATCCCCCTCCAATATCCAATTGCCGAGTAAAATAAAAATTGAAACACTCATACCAAACAGGGATACAGGCAAATTAATCGCCAGCAATATCAACCCCAGGATATATAGATTGAAATGATTTATTATTTTATGTTGCAGCATGGATAAGTCATGTAGTAAGAATATAGCTTTGCAAAGAAATTAAAAAGGTTAATACTATTCAAATGAAACTACTAAATTTGAATGATTGTGGAACAAGGCTGAGGGGCGATCTCATGATCCGCCATCCCGATAACTATCGGGAGGCGGAGAGTAAATTCCGATACATTAAATTATGTTTCATGAAGGCTGCTTTATTGCTGGAAAGAATTTAATGAAATCACTTGAATTAATAAAAATAATTGTATTTTTGCAAACCACAATTTTCGGGATTGAAAAAACAGGATATTTCTATCAATAAAACTTAGGAAGACAGTGGATTCATTAAGCTATAAAACAGTTTCAGCCAACAGGGAAACGGTTAAAAAGGAGTGGTTAATCATCGATGCAAATGATCAAATTCTTGGACGGCTTGCATCAAAAACTGCATTCTTATTAAGGGGTAAAAACAAACCAAATTTTACTCCTCATGTTGATTGCGGTGACAATGTAATTGTTATTAATGCAGAAAAAGTACGGCTTACAGGAAAGAAATGGGCAAACAGGCAATATTTTAGTCATTCAGGTTATCCCGGGGGACAGAAGATCACTACTCCTGAACAGTTATTGGCAAAAAAACCTTTCGCCCTGGTAGAACATGCTGTCAAAGGGATGCTTCCCAAGAGTCGATTGGGCAATGCAATTTTTAATAACCTTTATGTTTATGAGGGTTCGGAGCATCCTCACGAAGCACAGAAACCAAAACAAGTTGATCTTAATTCTATTAAATAAATCGTATGGAAGTAATTAATAGTACAGGTAGAAGAAAAGCAGCTATTGCCAGAATTAACGTAAGCGAAGGTAAAGGACAAATTATCGTTAATAAAAGAAACTACAAAGAATATTTCCCTACCAAACAATTACAATACGTTATTCAACAACCCTTGAATTTACTGGAGGTCAATGAGAATTTCGATATTAAAGTCAATTTGTATGGAGGTGGAATAAAGGGCCAGGCTGAAGCATTGAGACTGGCCATCTCCAGGGCTTTAGTTAAGATCAATCCGGAAAATAAACCTGCCCTAAAAACGAATGGCTTTCTCACCAGAGATCCCCGGACCGTTGAAAGGAAAAAACCCGGACGACCGAAAGCACGTAAAAGATTCCAATTCAGTAAACGGTAAAATTTGAAAAACAAGTTTAGTATCTAAATTGCTATGACTCCTGTCGAAATGGATTATGGACTACTTAGCAATTGCCAGATAAAGAATGTAAACTAATATTAAAAAAAATGTCAAGAACTTCAATAAAAGAATTATTGGATGCAGGTGTACATTTTGGACACCTGAAAAGGAAATGGAATCCAAATATGGCTCCCTTTATCTTTATGGAGCGTAATGGAATTCATATCATCGACCTTGAAAAAACAGTTGAAAAACTTAATGAAGCTGCTTCTGCCATAAAACAGATCGCGAAATCAGGTCGCAAAATATTATTTGTTGCAACAAAAAAGCAGGCAAAAGAAATCGTAACTGACAGTATAAAAAAAATCAATATGCCTTATGTTACCGAGCGATGGCCGGGGGGTATGCTTACCAACTTCCCAACAATCAGAAAGGCAGTTAAAAAAATGGGAACAATCGATAAAATGGCTTCCGATGGTACATTCGGCAATCTTTCTAAGCGTGAAAAACTCCAAATTACACGTCAAAGAGCTAAACTGGAAAAAAACCTTGGAAGTATTGCCGATTTAACACGTTTGCCTGCAGCTATTTTTGTGGTCGATATATCAAAGGAATATATTGCTGTCCGTGAAGCCATCAGATTAAGCATACCTATATTCGCTATGGTTGATACAAATTCCGACCCGACGATCATCGATTTTCCAATTCCCTCAAATGATGATGCATCAAAGTCGATTTACCTTATTATTTCTATTATTGCTAATGCAATCCAGGAAGGATTAGAGGAAAGAAAATTAGAAAGAGATAAAGAAATTACTGAAAAAGGAAAGAAAGCAGAAAAAAAGGAAGTTAAAAGAGAAGAACCACCTGAACTCGCTGCAAAAAAAGAAATAGTTGCCGAAGCTGTTAAACAGACCGAAAAACAAGAAGAAAAGACAGAAAAGGTAAAACCCGAAGAAAAATCTGCAGTTAAAATTCAAGCTCAAGTAAAAGAAGCAGATACGCCAAAAGAAAAAAAGATAACTAAAGAAAAGGGGAAATCAGAAGAAGATAAAACTGCCGGGAAAAAAGCTTCTACAAAAAAACTCCAAACCGATAAAGAGAAAAAATAGTAACTAATCAGTGTGTTGGGATGAAAAAAACAGAATGTATTGAATTGTTATTTTGAAAATAAAAAGAGATTTTTAAAATCTGAATAATTGTGAAAATTGAAATATGAACCACCAATAAAATAATATGGTACAAATTACAACAGTTGAAGTAAGTAAATTGAGAAAAACCACCGGGGCTGGTATGATGGATTGTAAAAAAGCCCTTCAGGAAGCAAGTGGTGATTTTGAAAAAGCAATTGAAATCATTCGAAAAAAGGGACAAGCCGTTGCCAATAAGCGAGCTGACAGGGAAGCAGGTGAAGGAGTTGTATTGGCAAAAGTCTCCTCCGATTCTACACGAGGAGCAATGGTCGCCCTTAATTGTGAAACAGACTTTGTTGCCAGGAATGAAGATTTTATCCATTTTGCCCAAACCATTCTTGATATAGCAATTGATAAAAATCCATCCAATCTTGAAGAACTAAAGAAACTGCAAATCAACAGTGTGACTATTGCCGATGAGGTAATTAATAAAATCGGAATAATAGGAGAAAAACTTGATTTAAGCTATTTCGACAGGATCGAGGCACCAAAGGTGATTTCATACGTCCACCCGGGTAATAAACTGGCAACCCTGGTTGGACTAAAACCGGAAAATGTGGAACAACAGGTGGGAAAAGACATAGCCATGCAGGTTGCTGCAATGAATCCTGTTGCTATAGACCAGGGTGACATATCGCAGAAGATTATTGACAAGGAAATCGAAATTGGAAAAGAACAAGCCAGGCGGGAAGGTAAACCTGAAAACCTGCTTGATAAAATTGCAATGGGAAAATTGGGGAAATTTTATAAAGAAAGTACCTTAATGAATCAGGCTTTCATTAAAGACAACAAAAAGTCGATAAAACAATACCTGAAAGAAACAGACCCAAACCTTAAAGTATTAGCCTTTAAACGATATTCACTAAGAGATTAATTAACCGAAAACTGAGAATGACTAAAATTAATAAATCCAACGGGATGAACAGGGCAAGCGTCGCATTTCACGTGGAAGGCTGAAAACCTAGAACCAACAGATGTATAAAAGAATCTTGCTAAAACTAAGTGGCGAAGCTTTATTGGGCAAAAGAAATTACGGTATTGATCCTGTACGAGTTACTGATTATGCCGGTCAGATAAAAGAAATCGTTGAACTTGGTGTTGAAGTGGGAATAGTTATTGGTGGGGGAAATATTTTCAGGGGACTTGAAGGTCTGGAAAATGGAGTTGACAGGGTGAAAGGAGACCAAATGGGCATGCTTGCCACAGTAATTAACGGTTTGGCTTTACAATCGGCTCTGGAAATAGCAGGTCTGAAAGCGAGAACGTTTTCAGCGATAAATACAGAACCGGCTGCAGAATTTTATAGTAAGAAAAAAGCCATGGAAGCCCTCTCAAAAGGAGAAGTTATTCTGCTTACCGGAGGGACCGGAAATCCATATTTTACAACAGATACAGCTGCTTCCCTCCGGGCAGTTGAAATCGAAGCAGATGTTTTACTAAAAGGAACCCGTGTGGACGATGTATACAATGCCGATCCTGAAAAAGATAAAACAGCGAAGAAATTTGAAAGGATCAGTTTTGACGACGTATATCGATTAGAACTTAAAGTCATGGACCTCACTGCTTTTACTTTATGCAAAGAGAACAACCTGCCGATTATTGTTTTTAACATGAACATAAAGGGCAATCTGAAAAAGATTATTCTAAATGAAAATGTTGGAACAAAAATCTGTAATTCCCAATCTTAAATTGGCCAACCCCAAGATTAAAATTTTTTTTTATTCCTAAATTTTTTAAATTTGTTTGCAGCATTACAAATTTTAATCATTTCTTTATTAATTAAATTATTCGGCTTATGACGGAAGACGCTGAATTTTGCATTGCTGAAGCGGAAGAAAAAATGGAGAATTCCATCAAACATTTAGAAATGGAATTAACCAAAATCAGAGCCGGCAAAGCAACACCTAATATGTTGGATGGAATTTTTGTCGACTATTACGGTACGAATACACCTCTTAGCCAGGTTTCCAACATTAATACACCGGACCCAAAATCCATTTTCATTCAACCCTGGGAGAAAAATATGCTTGAACCCATTGAAAAAGCAATCCTCGCGGCTAATATTGGATTAACACCTTTAAATAATGGAAAAATTATAAGAATAAATGTTCCGCCCTTAACTGAAGAAAGGAGAACTCAATTGGTCAAGCAAGCTAAGGTAGAAGGTGAAAACACTAAAATCAGCATTCGCAATGCCAGAAAATGGGCTAACGACGAGCTTAAAAAAATGCAAAAAGAAGGTCTATCCGAAGATCTGGAGAAAGATGCTGAAGAAGAAGTTCAAAAGCTCACAGATAAATATTCAGGACAAGTTGACGAATTAATAGAAGCGAAAGATAAGGATATAATGACTATTTAATAGTTATTAGCTCGTTCCGACAAGTAGGAACTCGCGTTATTAAGTGGTCATTTGCTCGCTGCGCTCGCGTCATTCATTCGCTTCGCTGACGCTCAGCGTAATTTATGGTTATTCTCCGGAAGGAGTCCTTCGGACAATTGGCATTAAGTTATTTTTACTTTGTACACAGCTTCCTGTGCGAGACACTTTTATCTTTTATCTTTCCCTTACTAGCTTCCATTTATTTTGCCAAAATTTTCATCTTATATCTTGCATTCTCCTCAATTAATTCTTTACTAAAATAATCAGCATGATACTTCCCTCGTATATACCAATCGGTTTGATCGCAATAAAAATCACTGGCAGGAACTCCACATTCCCCCGTAGGAATAATAGTTAATGATTCATCCCAATTGGCTGTTGAAAAAATATGCCTGTGTGAAGCTCCATGATCAACTGCAAAAGGATTTGAAAATGGATAAGAATAAGGGCTTACGGTATGAAAACTGCCACCAACTTCATACGGACCACGGGATAATTTGAACAGCTTTTTTAATATCCCAACATTTGCCATGGGATGGTCCAATGGTAGCTGATGAATTTTACCCCA
>JAUWBB010000371.1 GCA_030605195.1 Bacteroidota bacterium | reverse complement strand
GACGAACATATTAAAAAATTAAAAGAGACCCTGCCAATAGATATATTCGAACGATTTCAACAAATGAAAAACTGGAAAATCCCAAAGGATGTTTATACATATCTCCTGAGTAAAAACCTGCTTCCTTTAATCGACCGGATTCATAACGAATTTGAATTTAACCCGCGTTTCCTTGGAATCTTCTTTGGGCATACTTTTAAAAATATAGAGGGGGAAACTCCACGGCATAAAAACTTTTCTGAAAAAAAAATATATGGATTGTTCAAATTTGTTTTCAACAACCAACTGGAACCTTCGATAGCAAAAAAGATGCTTCCAATCATATATGAACATCCCGATATGCAGTTTTCCTCCGTTCTTTCCAGCATCCAATTCAAAAAGCGAACGATGGAAGAGATTCTTGTACCTGTAAAATTTCTATACGAAAAATTCAAAGAAATTAAATACTCTAAAAAAGATAATGTTTGCATTCATTGGCTCATGGGACAGGTCCATAGGCATGCCTTAGGAAATGTAGAGCTCAGTGAATTAAGGAATGAAATTGAAAAGATGATAGATTAGCATTATGTAATGGAGTATATTGCAGTAATTAATCAGTTCAAATAAAAGAATGGACGTAATGAGCTGTGGAAGACTGGAAGATTGGAAGACTGGAGTAAGAGATGAATAAATAACTACATAGTTGCGAATTATTTAATTTTTACAAAAAACCATATGTCTGAAGATATATTCCAGGGGTACAAGGGAAGATCACTAAATGTATTACAAAAGTTCAACGTTCGTGTTTGGGCTCAGGTTGATATCAAAACTACACGGGGATTTTTTCATGGAACCGTTTTACCCAGAGCTGAGAATGACGATGATAAACACATTGTAATTAAGATCCCAACCGGATATAATAATAGGTATCGATATTTTTTCCATTCTTGATATAAAAGAGATTGGATATCAAAAGGCAAACTATAAAATACCTGAAAAGGAATTTCCATATTCCGATGGTTTTCCAAACGTGAAATTATTTGGTACCGGTGGTACTATCGCATCCCGTCTGGATTACCGGACAGGGGCAGTTATACCGGCCTTTTCACCCGGTGAATTATATGGTGCTGTTCCTGAATTAGCCGATATATGCAATCTGACCACTGAAAAGCTTTTTGCTGTATTCAGTGAAAACATGGGACCTGAGCAATACATTGCACTTGCAAAGGTCATTGGAAAAGAGATAAGGAATGGAATTGACGGAATAATCATAGGACACGGAACGGATACACTTCATCATACAGCAGCAGTCCTTTCATTCATGGTTCAGAATCAGCCGGTTCCGATTATCCTGGTTGGCTCTCAGCGTTCTTCTGACCGGCCTTCATCTGATGCCGCATTAAACCTGATTCATGCAGCTTATGCTGCCGGTCATGGTGACATTGCCGAAACACTGGTTTGCATGTTTGGGCCTACGTCAGATGATTATGGTTTTTTACACCGCGGCACAAGAGTCAGGAAAATGCATAGCTCCTATCGTTCAACCTTTCGCACAATTGGTGATACTCCGGTCGCTACGGTTACCGGAAACAACATTAAAATTATTAAAGACGATTATAAACCCAGGAGAAGAGACCGGAATGTCACTATCCTTCCTTATTTCAGTGAAAAGGTTACGATGTTGTATTATTATCCCAATATGAAAGCAGAAATCCTGGATTCACTGGTTGATATGGGATATAAAGGTGTCGTGATTGTCGGAACCGGTTTAGGGCATGTAAACAAAGAGTTATACCCGGCGATTGAAAGGGCAACTGCAAAAGGTGTCGTTCTGTATATGACACTACAAACTATTTGGGGATATGTTCATATGTTTGTTTATGATACAGGCCGTGATATGCTGGCGAAAGGAGTAATTCCTGCCGGAAATATGCTCCCTGAAGTTGCCTTTATAAAACTTGGATGGGCACTCGGACAAACTGAGGATCCTGAGGAAGTAAAAAAAATTATGCTAACTCCCATTATGGATGAAATAACCGAGAGGGAACCTTATAACGGTTACCTGGTATATCAGGGTGGAGTTCCTGAAGTTGAAGATTTTATAAGAAAGTTCAGGAAATAAGCAGAATTTGTAACGACCTGCTTCACTTGCAAGAACGTAGCGTAGCGAAGTTCTTGTCAGGTGCAAGCATTTGTTATACGGCTATTATTTTATTCATTTTACTTTTTGATCATAATGACCACCAATTGCAAATATATGAATAGATTCATCATCAAACTTATAAATTAGCCTGTCTTTTTGAGATATACGACGCGACCAAAATCCTAATAAGTTATGTTTTAATGATTCAGGTTTACCTAACCCTTTAGTAGGATCTTCTCGTTGCATTTTTTTCAGAATCTTACACAGATTCTTATGAAGAATTTTATCTTTCGACCTTAATTCTTCATATATATTCCATGTATTACCTTCAAATACTATTGATCTCATCCATTTCCTTTTGTGTTGGTCTATAACCACCACCAGTATTATAGGTCTTGATTGATTCGGTTATCTGTTTTATTAAAGAAGAGTTTTGAAGTACATACAAGGTTTCCTGTTCTCTTTCCCAATCTTCAAACCCAATGACTACAAAGTTTTTTCCTTCTCTACGGGTTATTCTAAGAGGTTCATGGCTGTTTATTGCCCTATCTACATAAGATTTAAGATTGGCTCTAAATTTATTTACGGATAATTCTATCATTTTTGGATTTTAATTATTTTTTTACAAATGTACTGTTTTTTGGTACATTTAACAAATTTTATTGATTATTTTAATGAGCTGTATAACATTATATTTTATTTAGTTGCAGTTAAATATAATTAAAAAAAGTACAGGTTATTAAAGTTTACTTGAGTTCATTTATATTGTTAATAATTGCAATATTATATTTAGCCTGACGTATTCATAAATATTATCATTTTTCAATATTTATGAATAGTACAGGCTAACCCCTGACGCTTTGGTCAGGGTGTGACCGAAGCGTCATCACCTGACTGTGGAAAATCAATAGTTGAGAAGTCCTCAA
>JAUWBB010000061.1 GCA_030605195.1 Bacteroidota bacterium | reverse complement strand
CTTTATCTCCACTTTATCTCCACTTTATCTCCACTTTATCTCCACTTTATCTCCACTTTATCTCCACTTTATCTCCACTTTATCTCCACTTTATTTCCACTTTATTTCCACTTTCCCTCTACAATATTTTTTCGTACTTTCCTTTCCTGCCACATGCTATATAACAAAGGCACTATAAACATTGTCATTACTTGGATGGTCATTCCACCAAAAATGGGAATAGCCATTGGTGCCATAATATCAGAGCCTTTACCAGTTGAGGTGAATATTGGCAGTAACGCGATGATTGTAGTGGCTGCGGTCATCATTGCAGGTCTTACTCTTTTGCTCCCAGCGTGTATAACAGCTTCCCTCACTTTTGCAATAGTTGTTGGTTTTTCCTTTTGAAATACCTGCATAATGTAAGTTCCCATTATTACTCCATCATCAGTGGCAATACCAAAGAGAGCAATAAATCCTACCCAAACAGCAACACTCAGGTTGATGGTGTGCATATTGAATAAGTTGCGTACATTCATACCTGCAATTTCAAAATTCATAAACCAACCCTGTCCATAAAGCCACATCATTATAAAACCACCGGCAAAAGCGACAAATATGCCGGAAAAGACCATAGAAGCAGTGATAGCCGATTTGAACTGAAAATACAATATCAGGAATATTACAATCAGGCAAATCGGAACCACGACTGCCAGGCGTTTGGTTGCCCTTATCTGGTTTTCATAATTCCCTGTAAACTTATAGTTCACTCCTGCAGGA
Organism: Bacteroidota bacterium; assembly: GCA_030605195.1. GTDB lineage: Bacteria > Bacteroidota > Bacteroidia > Bacteroidales > VadinHA17 > CAZEWS01. The sequence continues at coordinate 10,364 of JAUWBB010000061.1, read as the reverse complement.
ATAACGAATTCACCCGATTCAATTTTAGCTTCGATAAAACGTTCTGCCTCCACCACCACATCTACTTCGGCATAGCCCTCTTTCTTATCAAAGATTACATACCCATTAAGGAATGTATCTTCGCTTTTTATCATCTGCGGACCTCTTGTATATGTTATGTCTGCCAATTCACCCAAAGGAACCTGAACGCCTATAGGCGTGGGTATCAGCACCTTTTTTAAATCATTGGGATTATCCCTGAATTCACGGGCATAACGCACCCTTACAGGAAACCGCTCCCTTCCTTCAACTGTTGTGGTTAGCTTTATGCCTCCGACAGCTACTTCAATATAATGTTGGATATCTTTAATTGTCAGACCGTAACGGGCAATAGCATCTCTGTCAATGTCTATTTCAAGGTATGGCTTACCTACAACCCTGTCTGCAAACACCGAAGCAGATTCAATGCTTGGCACCTGCTGCAATATTTTCTCCAGTTCCAAACCGACCTTTTCAATGGTTTCCAGATCAGGCCCGAATACTTTTATGCCAATGGGTGCCCGCATACCTGTTGCAAGCATTATCAGGCGGGTTTGTATGGGCTGAAGCTTAGGGGCTGAAGTAAGTCCCGGTATCTTGGTGGTTTTAACTATTTCCAGCCAAATGTCGTGTGATGATTGTATGTGGTCCCTCCACTGCCTAAAATATTTTCCGTTTTTATCAGGTATTAACCTGTCCTTATCAATTAACCTGAAGTCATCAGTTTTAGGATTGTACTGTCCACCATTCTTAAGGAGATATGCTCCATTATCATCAACCTTGAACCGCATTCTGTGCCCGTCCTCATCAACAATATATTCGGGCTTATAATTGATTATATTTTCAAACATTGAAATAGGTGCTGGGTCAAGGGCGGATTTCACGCGCCCCCATTTGCCCACAACCATCTCCACTTCAGGGATAGAGCCCACACGCTGGTCCAATATCCGGATCACCTCAATATTTTCCTCTATCCCCGAGTGGGGCATTGTGGTTGGCATCAGAAGGTATGAACCCTCATCCAAAGAAGGCATAAACTCCTTTCCTGCTCCGGGAAACAGCTTGTTCATTGCCTGCCAGCCACTGGTTTGACGAAGATTTATGCCAATTTTTTTAGAACCATTGGCAACAAAGCCAAAGATACTATCAAATCCCAGCCATCCCATCATACCAAAAAGGATGAAAAGAATGGGGATACTTAAAAATTTCCACTTATTTATCAGGCACCATTTCAAGATATCCTGGTAAAAATGAACAATTGTCATTAATATTCCCAACACCACAGTTATAATCCCTGCTACAAACAAAAAGTTAACGAAGGTGCTGTTTTGTGCGCCCAGCGGCAACCATTTTTTTGTCAGGAAATAGACAATGACGGCAAGAGCAATGGTAATATTGATAATATTGGTATATTTCCTTTTATTTTCCGGCCAGTAGTTTTCCAGTAAGTTATTCGTACCAAAGGCAACCAATGCAAGGGCAATCCAGCTTCCAAAAGCAATGCTAAATATGAACCCTGCCGTTATTAAAGAGATATTCCATATTCTCTTAATGCGTTTCTTATCAATTCTAATTGAGAACAATATGTGCGCAAAGGCAGGAATCACAACGATTCCTATAAACAACGCGGATATCATTGCAAAAGATTTTGTAAAAGCCAGTGGTTTGAAGAGTTTGCCTTCGGCTGCCTGCATAGCAAACACCGGTAAAAAGCTGACAACGGTTGTAGCCAATGCCGTAACAACAGCAGAAGCTACTTCTGTTGCGCCTCTGTAAATTATTTCTAGCTTTTCTTTTCCTGTGGCATTAAGGTTCTCTGGCATTTCCAGGTGCCGCACAATGTTTTCCGTAAAAACCACACCAACATCAACCATCACTCCAATCGCGATTGCAATGCCTGAAAGTGCGACAATATTGGCATCAACACCGAAATTTCTCATAACAATAAATGTCATCAATACGCCTATGGGCAATAAGCCTGAAATGAGAACAGATGCCCTTAAATTCATTACCAGCAACATTACTACTATAATGCTGATAAGTATTTCAAGTGTTAATGCTTCCTCAAGTGTTCCAAGCGTTTCCTTTATAAGCCCTGTACGGTCGTAAAAAGGAACAATGGTTACTTTGGATACCGTGCCGTTAGCCAGTGTTTTTCTGGGGAGACCGGAAGATATTTCTTTTATCTTTTTCTTTACATTATCAATTACATCTAAAGGATTAGCGCCATAGCGTGCAACAACTACAGCTCCTGTTGCTTCGGCACCGTCTTTATCCAAACCACCCCTTCTTGTCGCGGGCCCAAAATTTACTTTGGCAACATCTTTAATACGTATGGGTGTATTGTCATTTACAGCAACAACAGCTTTTTCAAGGTCTTCAAGACTTTTTATATATCCCAGCCCTCTGACCAGGTATTCAGCACGGTTAAACTCCATTGTACGGGCCCCAACATCAAGATTGCTATTTTTAACGGCACGCATTATCTGGCCAACATTAACATTATGTGCTTTCATCGCATCGGGGTCTATATCCACCTGGTATTCCTTGACGAAACCGCCTATAGGCGCTACTTCAGAAACACCTTTGGCGGAAGTTAAGGCGTAACCCACATAAAAATCCTGTATTGTTCTGAGTTCATGCGGGTCCCAACCTCCAGCAGGATTACCGTCTTTATCACGCCCTTCCAATGTGTACCAATATATCTGCCCTAAAGCAGTGGCATCAGGACCCAGTGCGGGTTGTACATCTTTAGGCAAAGTGCCGGTTGGTAAAGAATTAAGTTTTTCTAATATCCTCGTTCTGCTCCAATAAAACTCTATATCTTCATCAAAAATGATATAAATGCTTGACAACCCAAAGATTGAACTACTGCGAATGGTCTTTACTCCAGGAATTCCTAACAAAGCAGTAGTAAGAGGATAGGTAATTTGGTCCTCAATGTCCTGCGGTGACCTGCCCATCCACTCTGTAAAAACAATTTGTTGATTTTCACCGATATCGGGAATGGCATCAACAGGCACAGGGTCTCTCGGGAACCATTCCAACTTCCAGTTGAACGGAGCAGTAGCAATGCCCCAGCCAATAAAGACCAGCACGATAAGTGCGGTTACTAATTTGTTTTCTAAAAAGAATCTGATGATTTTGTTTAACATATCTCTGAATATTTTCGAAAGAAACAGGTATAACTAAATCTACTTTAAGCTGAAAATGCTACGTTTCATTATGACAACAATTGGAATTTCCCATATCGTCACAACATGGCTCTGCTTCTGAATTTATTGATACTTCAACTAAACTTGAACCACAGTAATGTTTCGATACAGAAAAGCCAATCGTTGTAGTTAACAATAAGAGGACTAATATGATATTTGCTGTTTTTCTAAACATTCTACAAAGATAGTGCCTTAATTTAGAATCGTTTTATATAATTACGGGAAAAAATTATATCTTTTTGAATTTAGACTTTATCTAAAGGATTTCGTTTTTTTTCGATTTTTTGAATTGAGAAGGCGAAAAACCTGTATTTTTTTAAACTGGTTAGATAGATGCTGAACGGAGCTGTACACAACTTGATATGATATTTCGGTTAAAGAAAGCTTATCATAAGTTAAAAGTTTTGTATTTGCAATGCATGAATACCGAAAGTTTCCGGTAAAGAATCCTGAAGGTTGTTTTACTGTTTTATCTTTTCACCCTGTGAAATACGAAGTAATTTTGCTTGCAAAATTATTTCACAGGGTAAACTTTTATCTTTTGTCTTGATTGGTCATACGATGGTCATACGATAGTCATACTATAGTCATACGATGGTCATACAATGGTCATACAATAGTAATTCAGTAGTAATTAAGTATGATACTTGTCAGACCACTACTGCTGCCGGGCGATTAGTTTAGATTTAAATTATTGTAATTATATTATGGTTTATGAAAAAATTTATTGCATTTTAGTGGTCAGACGAGTAAATAACCATGAATAACAGCGAAGCGAATTACACGAGCAGAGCGAGTAAATGACAATTGTATGACGCCCGCAGGCAAATGACATGAGCGAACTTGAGAGCGAAAACCACATGAGCAGGATTGTGCGCCTGCATGTGGGTAGCGAATAACCTAGCGAACATATGACAATGAATTACGCGATCTGACAGTTGGCCCTGTGAAATAAAGGTAAAGCCTTTACTGCGAAGCAGTATTTCACACCTGTGTGCTGAAGCACTTTGGTGCGCAAGCACAGGGCTGGCGGAGAGTAAATTCCGACACAATTAATTCTTCTTATATGAATACAACTACTTTGCGTATTAAAAACATGGTCTGCCCCCGGTGTATTATGGCGGTGGAAGACATTATTAATGAATTAGGTTGGGTTATTGTAAAAATAGACCTTGGTGAAGTAATTGTCGCTAAAAATAAAAACGGGATAAATTGGGAAGAACTTAAGAAGAAACTGGAAAAAATCGGTTTTGAATTGATAGAGGATATTAAAATTCAACTGGTTGAAAAAATAAAATCACTTATTGTTCAACACATCCACCATTCCGAAGATGAGGAGTTAAAAATTAATTATTCAGATTACCTCGCAACTGAAACCGGCAAAGATTATCATTATTTAAGCACCCTGTTTTCCGACATAGAAAATGTTACCATCGAGCGGTTTATCATTCTCCAGAAAATTGAAAGGGTGAAAGAACTAATCATTTACGATGAGCTAACATTAAGCGAAATAGCTTATAAACTGAATTACAGCAGCGTAGCACACTTATCGAATCAGTTTAAACAGGTTACCGGTTTTAATCCTACCAGGTTCAAAAAACTAAAATCACATAAGAGAAAAACCATAGACGAGATTTAGGTTATTAGGGATAGGCGTTTAGGTCGCATATTTAATTATTTGAATAAAAACGTATTGGATTGTTTGCTACCATCCTTTTTAGTAGGGTATTGAAGATTAGCCCTGTATTTTAAATAATAAATATCGAATGTGATGACGCTTTGGTCACACCCTGACTAAAACGTCAGGGTTAAATAAAAAATGTTAGAGTTGTTTTCGCGTTACAACCGTCTTGTTCCGTTCTGCTGTTTCAATTGATTTTACAAAGATGGAAACTAATTCACCCCATTCTTTTACATGATGTCAGGTGTTTCCACCTGACATTGAATACTGGAGTAATTAAAATTTTGCCATATCATTAACTGTCGTATGGAAACATCCGACAGCATAGTAATAGTGGCGAAGCCCTGCCTGACTAAGTAAAGAGAAACCAATGATTCCGGGGAAAAAAACCGAAAGCTGATATAGAACTTTTTTGCCTATTTTTTAAAATATCATAACTTTGGGAAAACTTATATTTTATCACCTTTAAATACGAATACATTCGTTTTATACAAACTAATTAGAGCCTGTCTATTAATGCAGAACTTATGAAGTGAATGAGAAAATTCCAAAATACAAATAACAAATCTCAACCGATCCGCTGGCGAATCGTGATTAAATCTACGATTTATTTCACGGGGCAGGTAATATTCAATGTCCGAAAAACAGAGCCATGGTGAAGAATTTTGTTGCTGCTTCCGGATGAATGGTCACCGGCAACAGTGGAATTTTTTCTCACACTAAAATTGAGACGCAAACAGATTGAAAAAAAATACAGGAAATTACTGGAAGAAATATATATTAAACAAACAATATGACAGGAGGAATTGAAAAATATGTCATAGGCACAATTAACCAGTAAAAAACCACCCTCTAAAAAGGTGGTTTTGAATTGCACCCATTGGGCACTTTATTAATAGTGATCAAGGAATGATAAAAGACATGGAAGGATGGAAAAATGGAATAGTGGAATAATGGAAAGAAAAAAAGAACATAACCACCATCAAAGAATGTGGATTTCTAATTCAAATTAAACTAAACAATATGGAATTAATTAAGGTAACCGATAAAAAGACCAGGAAAGAATTTATCAAAGTATCAAAAATAATTTATAGAGATGAAAACACCTGGGTTTGCCCATTAGACAAAGAAATTGATGCTATTTTTGATCCCGGGAAAAACGTTTACTATAACCATGGTGAAGCAGAACGCTGGATATTAAAAGATAATAATAACAAATTAACAGGACGAATTGCAGCATTTATTGACTATAATACAGCACATTCGCAGGACCAGCCTACCGGAGGAATGGGATTTTTTGAATGTTTAAATGATAAAAAAGCGGCATATCTTCTTTTCGACACTGCAAAAAAATGGTTGAAAGAAAAAGGGATGGAAGCAATGGATGGTCCTATTAATTTTGGTGAATCAGACAAATACTGGGGCCTGCTGGTTGATGGTTTTACCCATCCCTCATATGAAATTGCTTACAACCACAGGTATTACCAGGATCTTTTCGAATCATATGGATTCAAGACCTATTATAAACAGGAAGGTTTTCATATTGATCTGACAAAAGAATTGTCGGAGAAATTTATGAAAATTGCAGAATGGGTAGCAAAAAAACCCGGATATGAATTCAAACACTTTACCTGGAAAGAAAAAGAAAAATTCACTGAAGATTTTGCTGAAGCATTTAATTTAGCCTGGACACCTTACAAAGAAAATTTTGAACCGTTAAAACCCGAGTATATCAGAAAAACCCTGACAAAAGCAAAAGCTATTATCGATGAAGAATTTTGCTGGCTTGCATACCATAATGGCCGGCCTATTGCCATTTCGCTCATGTATCCTGATGTTAACATGATCCTGAAGTATATGAACGGGAAACTTAGTCTCTGGAATAAACTAAAATTTGTTTATTTAAAACAAAAGAAAACCATAACACGTATACGGGGAGTGCTTTTGGGTGTTATTCCGAAGTTTCAGGGTTTGGGAGTTGAGGCAGCAGTAATATGGAACATTGAACAGTCGGTAAAAAATAAACCTCAATATAAAGAGGTAGAACTTTCCTGGGTTGCTGATTTCAACCCGAAAATGCGGAAGATCTTTGTTATGGTTGGAGGGGTTTCTGCCAAACATTACATAACATACAGGTACCTTTTCGACAGGAATGCCACATTTAAAAGATATCCAATGCCGGAAGAGAAATAGATAAGGGAAAAGACAAAAAACACCCGCCCGACTGAACAACGCTAGTCGTTCGGGCGGGAAAGATAAAAGTTTACCCTGTGAAACAGCAACTTTTTCTTTGCTCGCTCATCACGGTTTATTTCGTATTCCTGCTAAAACTTTGTTACTTTTATAGGCATGAATATTTCCCTTTTCCTGTCATTCAGCATTTTGCATTTATATTAAACCTAAGCTAAGTAATATGAAGAATAACGTTTTCAACTACATCACAATTTTTTTAATACTGTTTATTTTGTTCAATCTACCCGGTTGTCAATCACCTGAAACCCAATGGCAAATTGCCCCTAACACAATCAATACAAAGTGGGCAAAACAGGTAAATCCTGAAAATCCCTTGCCGGAATATCCCCGTCCCATGATGGTCCGGGAAAAATGGAAAAACCTGAATGGATTATGGAAATATGCCATTCGTCTGGTTAACGAACCGCAACCTGCCGAATGGGATGGAAACATCCTTGTCCCCTACCCTGTCGAATCAGCCCTTTCCGGCGTTAAGAAACAGGTTGGTAAGGATAGCATTTTATGGTATTTTCGATCTTTCCGGGTTCCGAAAGACTGGTCAGGTAACAACATACTGCTCCATTTTGAAGCTGTTGACTGGAAAACAACGCTTTGGGTAAACGGTAAGAAGGTTGGTACACACAAAGGTGGTTACGATCCATTTGTTTTCGATATTACCGAATTCCTTAACAGTAGAGGTTCCCAGGAGATAATTATTTCCGTTTGGGATCCTACCGATGAGGGAACCCAGCCCCGTGGTAAGCAGGTAAACAATCCCCGTGGCATATGGTATACACCAACCACAGGGATTTGGCAGACTGTTTGGCTGGAGCCGGTGGCAGAATCTTATATTTCAGCCTATAAAACATACCCTGATATTGATAAGAAAAGCCTTACTCTTCATGTTGATATAGCAGATTCCCGGGAAGGAGACCAAATCAAGGTTACTGCACTTTTTGAAAATGATACGGTAGGTGCAGTCACGATGGACAATGACGGATTTTGTATCATCCCCGTTTCTGATCTGCAATTATGGACACCGGAAAATCCAAATCTTTATGACCTGAAAATTACTCTTCTTCGTAACAACCTGGAAATCGATGCCATATCGGGTTACTTCGGCATGCGGAAAATTGCCATTGATAAAGATAAAAATGGGATCACAAGAATGTTTCTCAATAACAAATTTGTTTTCCAGAATGGCCCACTCGACCAGGGTTTTTGGCCGGATGGAATATATACTGCTCCCACCGATGAAGCACTCAGATATGACATTGAAATATCGAAAGAGCTTGGATTCAATATGTTACGAAAACATGTAAAGATTGAATCACGACGTTTTTATTACTGGTGTGATAAGCTTGGTATTCTCGTCTGGCAGGATATGCCAAGCGGCGACAAATACATTGGAGGTCATGATCCTGATTTTGACCGGACTGAGGAATCTGCCAAACAATTTGAATATGAACTTAGCCGGATGATCCAAACGAAATTCAATCATCCGAGCATCATCATGTGGGTCGCTTTTAATGAAGGATGGGGACAATATGAAACCGGGCGGATTGTGGAATTCATAAAAGGACTCGATTTTACGAGGCTGGTTATAAATGCCAGTGGTTGGACAGACAGGGGCGTGGGCGATGTACATGATATTCATCATTACCCTGAACCCCGAACTCCTCAACCTGAGGAAAATCGTGCTATTGTTCTTGGGGAGTTTGGCGGGTTGGGATTGCCGGTTGAAAATCATACCTGGGTTGAGGAAACCTGGGGATACAGGAATATGAAAGACCGGCAGGAATTAATGAATAAATATGAAGATTTTTATTCGACCGTCTGGAAATTTAAAGAAGAGCCCGGGCTTAGTGCTTCAGTCTATACACAAATTACCGATGTGGAAACGGAAACCAACGGATTGCTTACCTATGACAGGGAAATAATTAAGCTGGATGTTGAAGCAGCATATAAAATCAACACCAACCAATTTGTACCCGCTCCGTTTATTATACCCGATGGAGGGCTTTTTCATGAGGAGGAAACGGTTATACTGAGGCAGATCAAGGGTCAGATAATACGGTATACGCTGGATGGAACAGAACCAGTTGAATCCTCACCGGAATATACCGGACCCATTATAGTTACACAAAATACAGTACTCAAAGCTAAAATTTTTTCAGAAAAGGGTAGTAGCCGTCTTGTGGAAGCTATTTTTCATACAACGCCATTTAAAAAACCCGTATATAAGGAAAAATACAGTTCCGGATTTACGGCAGGCGGGGATTATGGTCTTATTGATGGTGAAAGAGGAACAGTCAGTTTTAGAGACGGCAAATGGCAGGAATTTGAAGGAATTGACATGGATGTTACCATTGATTTCGGAGAAGTAAGGAATATTACAGAGATTAATGCTGGATTCCTTGAGTCAACGGGCAGAAGGATTTTCCTGCCGGGTGAAGTGATCTTTGAGGTTTCGGAAGACGGTATAACATTTAGCCAGGTTGGAGAAGTTTCAAATGAAATCCCTGCCGAAAACCGGGAAGCCTCGATTAAAGAACACAAGGTGACCTTTTATGCTATGCCTGTACAATATATCCGGGTTTTTGCAACGAACCCCGGAAAATGCCCTGATTGGTACCAGGGTGCCGATGGAAAATCCCGGGTCTTTATCGATGAAATAAGCTGGAAATAGGAAGTTCCCGGTTCATTCTTCCATAACGATGCCTACGGCATAACCAGCAACCTGGGTTAAAAAGTTGCTTTTTTTTTATGAATTTTTAAATTCCCTCTCTCAGATTGCTTTTTTTTAAATAAAATAAAACTACATTTGCATTAATTTTAATAATCTAATTTTAAAACAAAAAGTTAATTATGAACATTTATGTAGGAAATCTTCATTACAATGTTACTGAAGATGAATTAAAAGAAGTTTTTAAAGGGTATGGAGAAGTAATATCTGCAAAGATTATTACTGATAAATACTCAGGAAGAAGTAAAGGATTTGGGTTTATTGAAATGCCAAATGATTCTGAAGCAAAAAAGGCCATTGATGGTATAAACGGAACTGAAATCGGCGGGAGGGAAGTAAAAGTGAATCAAGCCAGAGAAAGACGGGAAAATTACTAAAGAAGTCTTATCGGGTCAAACAAAAATTAAAAGCTTAGCCATGAAAGGAACAGTAAAGTGGTATAATGATTTAAAGGGTTATGGATTTATACAAA
>JAUWBB010000118.1 GCA_030605195.1 Bacteroidota bacterium | reverse complement strand
AGAAAAAATCTCAAAAGCCGAGGTAAAAGAAATTATTTTTGCTCTTTGTACAACCATGGAAGGAGATACCACTAATTTTTACATCTATAAAAAGTTTAAAATGTATCCCATAAAAATATCAACAATCGCCCGTGGTGTATCAATTGGCGACGAACTTGAATATGCAGATGAAATCACGCTTGGGAGATCAATTCTGAACCGGACTCCCTTTGAAACAACTCTCGCTAAATAACATGAAACCCTCATGCATTAACGTCAGAAAAGAGCATGAAAATAACATGAGGGTTCCACGGTATTAGAAAGTAAATGTTTAAAATGGATAATTATAATTAATAGGAATTCAAATGTTTAACTTAATTTTTTTCGAGTGAAACTTTCCGTCATCATTGTTAATTATAATGTGAAATATTTTTTAGAACAAAACCTCTATTCGGTTCAAAAGGCTTTGAAAAATATCAAAAGCGAAATTTTTGTTGTAGATAACCACTCGGTTGACGGATCAAACAAAATGGTAAAGGAAAAGTTTCCCGAGGTTATTTTAATCGAAAACAAAAAAAACACGGGGTTTTCTTATGCAAATAATCAAGCCGTCAGACTGGCAAAAGGGGAATATATTCTTCTGCTTAACCCGGATACTCTTGTTGAAGAAACTACTTTTGAAAAATGCATAAATTTTATGGACATAACCCCTACCGCTGGCGGATTAGGTGTGAAACTGATTGACGGTAAGGGAAATTTCCTTCCTGAATCGAAACGTGCATTGCCCACTCCGGGTGTGGCTTTCTTTAAAATATTCGGACTTTCGAAAATGTTTCCGAAATCACGCTTGTTTGGCAAGTATAATCTGGGATATATCAATAAAGATGAAATTCATAAAATTGAAATCCTTCCCGGCGCTTTTATGTTTCTGCGGAAAAAAGCCATTGATGAAGTGGGACTATTGGACGAGGATTTTTTTATGTATGGAGAAGATATTGACCTGTCCTATCGTTTAATTAAAGCCGGGTACGAAAATTTTTATTACCCCGAGACAACAATTATCCACTATAAAGGACAAAGCACTAAAAAAAGCAGTTTAAATTATGTTGTGCAGTTTTATAAGGCAATGATAATTTTTGCCAAAAAACATTTTTCAAATAAAAACGCAACAATTTTAAATAGTTTAATACACGTTGCAATCTGTTTTCGGGTAGCATTAACTCTTCTTAAACGCTTTTTTAAACAGTCGTTTTTGCCTGTAAGCGATGCTTTTTTTATTTATCTCGGGTTTTATATCATAACACCTTTTTGGGCAAGTTACAGATTTTCACCTGGCAGCAACTACCCCGGAGAATTTTTACTTCTTGCCGTACCGTCTTATATCCTGATTTGGTTATTCAGCATTCTTATAACAGGTGGATATGAAAAACCTATCAAACTTTTCAAATTGCTCAAAGGTGTACTTTGGGGTACGGTTATTATCCTGATTATTTATGCTCTGTTACCATTACATTTACGCTTTTCAAGAGCATTAATCCTGATCGGTGCTTTTTGGACAGGCATTTCACTTTTTACGTTCCGCGTTCTCCTTAATTTTTTAAACATTAATGCATTTCAGTTTAGAAATAAATACGTAAGAAGAATTGTCATTGTTGGAGAAGAAGAAGAATCACAAAGGGTTAAATTGCTCCTGGAAAAAACCAAAACAAATCCTGACATTATTGGTTTTGTAAATCCCCGGAACCACAATCAATCAAATTACTACTTAGGTAATTTGGAGCAAGTTGAAGAAATTATTACAATTAATAACATCAATGAGATTATTTTTTGTGCAAATGACGTCCCTTCCAACATCATAATAAAATCGTTGATAAAACTTACACATCTGGATACTGCTGTTAAAATTGCTCCTCCGGAGAGTCTGTCTATAATCGGCAGTAATAAAGTTGACCTGGTTGGTGACCTGTACCTTATTGAGTTAAATTCTGTTTCGAAAAAGATAAACAAAAGGAATAAACGTATATTAGATCTTTTATGCACTTGCTGCTTCCTTGTTCTAACCCCTGTACTGATCTTCTTTGTAAAAAACAAAACAGGGTTTTTCAGGAATCTATTCCTGGTTACGATTGGAAGGAAATCCCTGGTAGGATATTACAAATCCGTTGAAATAACTACTGCAAATCTTCCCCCATTGAAAAAAGGAATATTAACACCCATTGAAGGGAAAAACAGGGAAGGATTAAGTAAAAAAACCATTGAAGGCCTTAACTTTATATATGCCAAAGATTATAAAACAGCATATGACATCCACTTAATTTTGAAAGGTCTGAAAAACATTGGTAATTAGTGTCTATCCATAAAGTAATTGTTTTAAGCTACGCGGGATAAAAAAAATGAATATCGTGCAAATCGTTTAATTTAGACTTTTCATCAATAAATTAAGCGTATTGATCATTTTTTATTTCAAATCTCATAAATTTATTTTTAAATTCGTAAAATGATTATGTTTATCATATGAAAAAGTTCCTGCTTACACTAATTACTTTTTTTCTTATTTCATCCACTATTCTTCTTTCTCAGTTTGGTCAGGAAGTATACGATTATTCAACGAGGTACGGAAGGAAAAATGCATTCATTATGGCTGAGTCATACGTTTTGTTTGAAGAATATAATGAAGCTCTTCCCAATTACCAGTCCTTAATTAAAATTGACTCAACAAACGATAACTATAACTACCGTATTGGCTTGTGTTATCTGAATACTCCCGGACAAAAAGACAAAGCTATCGAATACATGAGAAAAGCCGTCAGGAATATAAACCCTAAATATAAGGAGGGTCGGTTTAAAGAAACCCAAGCCCCTGCTGATGCCTATTTTTACCTGGGCGATGCCTACAGGGTAACCAACCAACTGGATTCTGCCCTGGCCGCATACCAAAAATTTAAAGAAATCCTCAATCCGGAAGTTTATGATGAAGTAATTGTTGAGGAACAAATACAGGCTTGCCGGAATGCAACAAAACTCCAGGAAAACCCACTGTTCGTCGAATACGAAAACCTTGGACCAATAATTAATTCCAGATTCCCTGATATCAACCCTGTTATCTCCGGCGATCAAAAAGCCATTGTATATGTTCAGGCTCAACAATTTGGAGATTTTGTATTTAACTCAAAATATATTGATGGAGAATGGTCACCTCCCTATAATATGACTTTTGATCTGGGAGCCCAGGATATTTATTCTTCCAGTTTATCATACGATGGTACCATACTCTATTTATACAAGCTTGATAATTATGACGGGAATATTTATGTAAGCCGGTTTTCAGACAACAGATGGTCACCAGCAGAAAAACTGAATGGTAACATCAATACCAAATTCTGGGAATCACATGCCAGTATCTCAAGGGATGGCCAATCCCTGTTTTTCACCAGTAACCGCAAGAATGGTTTTGGAGCGCTCGATATTTATAGATCAGATAAAGACATCACGGGAAATTGGGGGCCTGCAATTAACCTTGGTCCTAAAATTAACACTCCCTATAATGAAGAATCTCCATTTATTTCATTAGACGGAAAAACTCTTTTTTTCAGTTCTTACGGCCATTACAATATGGGAGGATACGATATCTTCTATTCTAACCTCCTTGAAAATAATGAATGGTCGGCTCCGTTAAATATGGGTTGCCCGGTCAATACACCGGATGATGATTTGTTCTACGTTCCGCTTGAGGAGAGCTTTTACGCTTTTTACTCCAAATTTACCGAAGAAGGATATGGAGAAAAGGATATTTTCCGGCTTGAAATCTTCTCCGATGAACACCCGAGAAATTTCCTCGTCCGGGGTATTATTTCACAAAAAGAATTAGGCTGGAAAATCGATTCAACCTTCATAATCACCATCCTGAAAGCAATTGAACATGATACGGTGACTGTTATTCAGCCTGATGTAGCAACCGGCGAATATGAGTTTGAGTTGATAAAGGGTGATTATGAAATGATCATTGAAGGCGAAGGGTTTGAACCAAAATCAGAATTCATTTCACTTGTTTATGATCAAAAGGAATCAAAAATATCACTCCCGAAAACGGAATTGGTTTTAAAAGACATTATTGCAGAACTTGAAATTGGAGACAGCATTTATACTGTTGACAATAATGATCCTGTAAAAATGGAACTTTCCGTTGAAAAAAATTCGAAACTTACTATTAATGCCTTTTTAGATACATCATTGATAAATTCTGATGAGTTTGAAGTTAAAAGAAAAAAAATCGCGTATAAATATACGCCGGTAAAAGGGAAAAATATCCTGAAACTAAAACTGGTGGATAAATTTGGAAATATTAATGAAAAAGAAATTCTGGTTGATTATATCCCAAAACCTGTTATTAAACCATTGGTGGCAGTTTCTCAAGTAAAACCTGATATTGTTGTTGATGTCCAACCAGAAGCTATTATGACTCCTCCGGTTGAGTTGACCCTCGAAAGCGAAACCATTCCAACAGATGACCTGAAAGAAAAATCCAAAGGAAGATGGATCATTTGGGTGATTTTGCCTGTGACAATTCTGATATTTATCTTAATAATTCTGAAAAGAGAAAAAAGAATAAGGATTAAAATCCTCTGAAAAAATATTTTATCCACGAAACAGGATGAAAGGAATTAACTCCATATATTATCCCTGACCAGAGAATTATTATCTGACAGGTTATACGGCTTTTGTATTTAAGACAATTTTTTGTTCCTTTTAATAAATTATTAGATTTGTTAATAATAGAAAATTTTCATGCTTTTGAAAAGAGCCATCATTACCCTTCTTTGCTTCCTTATTTTCACCTTGGCTTTTCCACAGGAAGAACCTGATTTAAAAGAGGCATTTCTTGATGCAGAATATTTTATGATGTATGAAGAGTACAAGGATGCGCTACTATCCTATCTCCTTGTATTTGAGAGCAACCCTGATAATGCCAATATCAGCTACAAAATCGGGGTTTGTTATTTAAACATACCCGGTCAGAAAGAAAAATCGATATCCTATCTCGAAAAGGCGATTAGTAATACTACGGAATATTACAAAGAAGGGAATTACCGGGAAGAGAAAGCGCCGATGGATGCATATTTCTATTTAGCAAATGCCTACCAGTTAAATAGTGATTTAAACAAAGCATACCAGACTTATAAAAAATACACTGAGCTGCTGGATCCTTCAGACATATTGAATTTTGAATTTGTAAATCAACAAATTAAAGCATGCGAAACGGCCAAATCCTTGATGGACAAGAAAGTTTATTTTGATGCAATCAACATTGGAGAAAACATAAATGACCGGTTCTCTAATTTCAATCCCCTGGTTTCAGAAGATGAATTATCTATGGTCTATATGTCCCGCGGACAATTTCAGGATGCGATTTTTTTTACAAAAAAGGTGGATGGAAGTTGGACAGTACCTGTAAATATTCTTCCGCAGATTCTAAACGAAGATACTTATACCGTTTCTTTGTCTTTTGATGGAAAAGAATTATACATGTCAAAAGATGATAATTTCGACAGAGATCTCTATATAAGCAGATTACGAGAGGATGGTGTTTGGGGCAAGACTGTAAAACTTAATAAGAATATAAATACAAAATATTGGGAATCTCATGCATGTGTATCACAGGATGGAAAAACACTTTATTTTGCCAGTAACCGGAAAGGTGGATACGGTGGATTGGATATTTATAAATCAGGAAGAAATGATCAGTCCGGAGAATGGGGCCCCGCTGTAAACCTTGGTCCTGAAATAAACAGTCAGTTCAATGAAGATACACCGTTCCTTACAAGTAACGGTAATACTTTGTTTTTTAGCTCCCATGGACATAACAATATAGGTGGTTTTGATATCTTTTATTCAACGAAGTTGGAAAACGGCGCCTGGTCAAAACCAGTAAATATAGGTTATCCAATCAATACTACGGATGATAATTTGTTCTTCGTTCCTGTAAATAACGGGATAAATGCCTACTATTCAATTTTTAATTCGGAAAAAGGATTTGGACAAGAAGATATTTCCCGGCTTGAAATTTATTCTGACAAAAATCCAAGAGAAGTGGCAGTAAATGGAATGGTAAGCTATTCGGCAAAACCGGAAAATATCGATGCACCAACAATAATAAGCTTAATCGATAAATCAAGTTCAAAAACCCTTACGCGGTTTGAACCCGATATGGAATCAGGAAAGTATGTTTATACAACCAATATCCCGGGAAGCTATGAAATACTGTTTGAGAGGAAAGGATATCAACCTGGAAATAAAGACTTTATTATACCCGATGATTATTCCATCAAAGAAAGTGAAAAATCGAGGTTGGAGGAATTATTTGAAATAATATCCGGGAATCCTGGTCTCAAGATCGAGATAGTTGGACATACAGATGCCATAGGTGCTGTATGGTATAATAAACGGTTTACAACTTAATAAGCCCTCTATACCTCTTTTAAATATAGATGAAAAAAATAGTTCCATATATTTTAATTTTTCTTTTTAATTATAATATTTCCATTTCACAGGATGTTTTGGATAAGGAAAAGACCTTTTATGATGCAGAGTTCTTTATGATGTATAAAAACTACCCTGAAGCATTATCATTATACCTGAAACTGATCGATGCAGGGTTAAACAATGCCAATATTCATTACAAAACGGGTAAAGTATATCTGAATATTTATGGGAAAAAGAAAAAGGCTGTTTCTTATCTTGAAACAGCCATAAAAAATATCAGCTTTAGATACAAAAAAAAATCTTATAAAGAAAAAAAAGCTCCTGTTGAAGCTCTTTTGCTGATGGGGGAAGCCTGTCAAATAAATAATGAGCTGTCAAAAGCTCTTGATTATTACCATCAATATAAAAAATTGATTGAAGAAAAGAATAGTAATACGGCCGAAGTCGATCGAAAAATCAGCAATTGTAATAACGCTGTTGCTCTTCAGGAAAACCCGGTCGATTACAAGATAATACCAGTTCCAAATATAAATATCGGTTCTCAAAATTATAAACCGGCTCTGTCTGGCAATGGTAATCGCTTGGTATTCATGAGTCGCCGCAAATATTACGAGGCAATATTTTTTTCAAAAAAACAGAATGAGACCTGGACAGATCCTGAAAATATTACTATGGAGTTGGAATCAGACGGACAGCTTCAAGTTGCCTCACTCTCTTTCGATGGCTCAAAACTGCTTTTGGTCCATAAACCCACTACTCATTACGAATTGTACGAAAGTAATTATTCATCGGGGAGATGGAGTAAAAAAATGAGTTTTAATAAAAACATAAATTCAAATCGTGATGAAGTTCATGCTTGCCTGACACCCGATGGCAAAACACTTTATTTCGTGAGTAATAGAAAGGAAGGATTCGGTGGTTTTGATATTTACAAATCAGAATTGGATAATCAAGGCGAATGGGGACCTGTAATCAATCTGGGACCTGTAATTAATACAGCCTATAACGAAAATACTCCCTTCTTTTCTTCCGATGGAAAAACACTTTATTTTAGTTCCGGGGGACATTATAATATCGGAGGATACGATGTTTTCTATAGTAATAAACTTGCAAACGGTACATGGACAGATCCTCATAATTTAGGTTATCCAGTCAATACAACAGACGATGACTTGTTCTATACTCCTTTGAAGAATAAAATATTGGGTTATCAATCAAGAATTCTTTCTGATGAACCGAAAAAGGAAAATATCTACGAAATTGAATTCTTCTCTGAAATAAACCCGAGAAAAGCAAAAATTGAAGGAACAGTTAGTTTGGTCGACCACAAAGAAATCATAGATACATGCCTTAAAATCAGCCCTGTAAGCACAACAACAGATACCACTCCGGAGCCAATAAAAACGGTTGAAGAAGAAATTTTTTACATTCAAAGTATCTTTTTCAGTTTTGATGACTATTCGTTGTCAAAAAGGTCAACCAAAGAACTTGACAACATATATACGATTCTTGAAAAATTTCAAAAACTCAACCTTCAGATTATCGGAAATACCGATTCAAAAGGTTCTGAAATATACAATTTGAGTCTTTCTGTAAAGATGGCAAAATCAGCGCTTAACTATCTGACAGAGAAGGGAATCGAAAAATACAGGCTAAAGCCCCTTGGCAAAGGCGAAAATAATCCGGTTGCAATTAATCAAAATCCCAATGGGGATGATAATCCGGAAGGAAGGAAATTAAACCGGCGGGTTGATTTTGGTGTTGAAGGCATAACTGAAAACAATTTAAAAATTCGAAAAACCGAAGTGCCTGAACAACTGAAAATTAAGTAAGCTATTTCATCTGTGTTCTGAATAACTTAATAACTACCTGAAAAATTCGAATTAACCGGGTGGAGTGGTCGCAACAAATATAATTTTTCGGGTTAGTGTTTATTTTCTTAATTCAAATTGTTAAATTTACCTGAGTTAGAGATAAAC
>JAUWBB010000167.1 GCA_030605195.1 Bacteroidota bacterium | reverse complement strand
GAGGAAAATGAAAAGTAAAATCCATTTTTTCATAATAATAAATATTTATAAGTTAATACTCACCGGGTTACTCAAAGTCACCCGGTGAGTGAAATATGTACTAATATAAGAAAATAATTTCTTTTCCCAGTGTATTCTAAAATTTTAGGCATTTTATAATTTGATCATTTGCTCAATTAACTAAATTTATTATATTGCCTGACCTACACAAAAATAGTAACGAACAATGATTACCTTCATCTTATCCATTCTGGCATTAATTTTGGGTTATTTCTTTTACAGCAGGTTTGTTGAGAAAGTTTTTGGTGCCGACCCAAAGAGAACTACCCCTGCAATAAGGCTTGAGGACGGTGTGGACTTCGTTCCTATGGGATGGGGTAAAATTTTCCTGATACAGTTCCTTAATATTGCCGGACTTGGGCCCATATTCGGTGCTATCGCGGGAGCAATGTGGGGTCCTGTTGCGTTTTTATGGATTGTCCTTGGAGCCATTTTTGCCGGTGCGGTTCACGATTACTTTTCGGGTATGTTATCCATAAAACACGATGGATTAAGCATACCTGAAATCATCGGGAAATACCTGGGTACCGGTTTTAAACAGTTCATGAGAGGGTTTACGGTTATCCTCATGATACTGGTTGGTGCCGTGTTTATTATGGGACCTGCCAGAATACTCAATGGGTTCACATCAAATTTCGTCAGTTATACCTTTTGGATATGGATTATCTTTGCTTACTACCTTATGGCTACCCTGCTACCTATCGACAAACTCATTGGCAGAATTTATCCAATATTCGGTATTGCTTTATTGTTTATGGCGGCAGGCATTTCAATAAGTTTAATCGCCAATCAGTATTCTATTCCTGAGCTTACACCGCGAAATCTTGTGAACATGAATCAGGAAGCGGATCGGTTTCCGATTTTTCCCATGCTATTCATTACCATTGCATGTGGGGCAATTTCGGGATTTCATTCTACTCAAGCCCCGCTTATGGCACGATGCCTGAAAAACGAAAAATTAGGACGAAGGGTATTTTACGGGGCTATGATTACTGAAGGAATTGTGGCTTTGATCTGGGCTGCTGCTGCAATGAGCTTTTTTGGTGGTGTCGGGGCACTAAATGATGTGATGAGAGAACAAAATGGAAATGCTGCCTGGGCTGTTAATGAAATTTCGAATTCACTACTGGGTAAAATAGGAGGAATTCTTGCAATTTTTGGAGTTGTGGCAGCCCCAATTACTTCCGGGGATACTGCATTTCGCAGTGCACGACTGATCGTGGCTGATTTTCTAAAAATAAAACAGGTAAAGATTCAAAACCGGCTGGCCGTCAGTATACCTTTGTTCATACTGGGTTACCTGCTTACTCAAATCGACTTTAGTATTGTCTGGAGGTACTTTGCCTGGTCAAACCAAACATTGGCTACAATAGTTTTATGGGCTATGGCAGTTTATCTGATCAGGGAAAAGAAGTTCTATTGGATTGTTCTCATTCCGGCAGTCTTTATGACAGCTGTAACTACAACCTACCTGTTAATTGCACCGGAGGGATTCCAAATACCAAAAGAGTTTGGTTATCCAATTGGTATCATGCTTGCCGTTGCCGCCCTGCTCTTGTTCTATTATTTGACAATCATTAAACAAAAAACCTTTCGCACCACTTGAAAAAAATAATGGTAGTATCCGCTTAAGAGGCTGTCTCAAAAGTCAGGTTTCAGCGGGCTTCAAATTGAAAATTAACATAATAAAAAAGCCCTTCACAGAATTACCTGAGAAGGGCTTTGAGCAGTTATATATGAGGATTTGTTACATCATTCCACCCATACCCGGTCCGCCTCCCATAGGAGGCATATCCGGTTTTTCTTCTTTCTCTTCTGCCAAAACACATTCTGTAGTCAGGAACATTCCAGCGACAGAAGCAGCATTTTCAAGTGCAATACGTGCAACCTTGGTTGGATCAATAACACCTGTTTCGAGAAGTTTCTCGTACACATCTGTTCTTGCATTAAATCCATAATCGCCTTTCCCTTCCTTTACCTTCTGAACAATAATCGAACCTTCAATTCCTGCATTTTCAACGATCTGACGGATCGGCTCTTCCATCGCACGTTTGACAATGGTAATTCCGGTATTTTCATCATCGTTTTCACCTTTAAGTTTATCAAGAGCATCTATGGCTCTTATATAAGCAACTCCACCGCCAGGAATAATTCCTTCTTCAACAGCAGCTCTTGTGGCATTTAGTGCATCATCTACACGGGCCTTCTTTTCTTTCATCTCCATCTCAGAAGCTGCACCAATATAGCAAACAGCAACACCACCCGATAATTTGGCCAATCTTTCCTGAAGTTTCTCTTTATCATAA
Organism: Bacteroidota bacterium; assembly: GCA_030605195.1. Classification (GTDB taxonomy): domain Bacteria; phylum Bacteroidota; class Bacteroidia; order Bacteroidales; family VadinHA17; genus CAZEWS01. The sequence goes on along the minus strand of JAUWBB010000167.1, from coordinate 4,306 downwards.
TCAGAAGTAGTCGTTTCTATCTGTGTCTTGATCTGATTTACCCTCGCTTCAATCATTTTCTGATCACCCCGACCATTAACAATGGTTGTGTTTTCCTTATCAATAACCACCTTTTCTGTTTCTCCGAGCATTTCAAGGTCTGTGCCTTCCAGCTTCAATCCCTTTTCCTCAGAGATTACCGTTCCACCTGTTAAAACGGCAATGTCTTCCAGCATTTCTTTTCTTCTGTCTCCAAATCCCGGGGCCTTAACAGAAGCAATTTTCAATGAACCACGAAGTTTGTTGACAACGAGTGTAGCCAGGGCTTCACCATCGACATCTTCTGCAATGATCAACAGCGGACGTCCGTCTTGAGAAGTTGATTCAAGAATAGGCAGCAGATCCTTCATGGTAGAAATCTTCTTATCATGAAGCAGAATGTATGGATTCTCCAAAACAGCTTCCATTTTGTCCGCATCGGTTATAAAATATGGTGAGATATATCCCCTGTCAAACTGCATTCCCTCAACCACTTCAACCGTAGTCTCAGTACCTTTTGCTTCTTCAACAGTAATTACCCCTTCTTTATGAACCTTTTCCATCGCTTCAGAAATGAGCTTGCCAATTGCTAAATCATTATTAGCTGCAACCGAAGCAACCTGTTCTATTTTCTGGTTGTCTTCACCAATCATCCTGGTCTGACTTTTCAGGCTCTTGATTACTTCAACAACCGCTCTATCGATCCCTCTTTTGAGATCCATCGGATTGGCTCCTGCGGTAACATTCTTCAAACCTACTTCGATAATAGATTGGGCCAGAATAGTTGCTGTTGTTGTCCCATCTCCTGCATCATCAGCAGTCTTCGAAGCAACTTCTTTGACCATCTGGGCTCCCATGTTTTCAAAATTATCGGAAAGTTCAATTTCCTTGGCAACAGTTACGCCATCCTTGGAAATTTGTGGGGAACCAAATTTTTTATCAATAATCACATTTCGTCCTTTCGGACCGAGTGTTACCTTTACTGCATCTGCCAGTGCATCAATACCCTTTTTAAGTTTGTCACGGGCTTCTATGTTAAACTTAATTTCTTTTGCCATTTTTAATTGCTTTTTTAATTGTTTTTACTATTTATCTTTATAAAATTGCTATAATATCAGACTGACGCATAATTAAATAATCCTTATTGTCAACGTTTATTTCAGTCCCTGAATATTTTCCGTAAAGAACCGTATCACCCACTTTCACCTCCATTTCAACATCTTTCGTTCCGGGTCCAACGGCAATCACTTTTCCCTTTTGGGGCTTTTCCTGAGCTGAATCAGGAATTAATATCCCTCCAGAAGTCTTTGCTTCTGCTTCAGTAGGTTCAATCAGAACCCTGTCTGCTAAAGGTTTAATCTTTTTTAAATCCAACATTTTAATATTATTTTAAAGGTTTAACATACTTGAATTTTCGTGAACCCTGATATCATATTCTGTGCCAAAGTAATTATTCCGGTATTCTGGTAGATGTTAAAGACATTATAACATGACTAATGAAATTACTTTACATGAAATACAAAACAGAATTTTGTTATTTTCCTCATATGCAATTAGATACACAAGAATTAAATCAGGACAGGCAGGATCAAAAAAATGTCAGTACTATGACAAACTGCCATTTTAATGACAACTTATTAATAATGGGTATTAATTACTCTGATCATCGCTTGGAGTACCACCAGGTTCAGGTAAAGCAGTTGGAAGGTTTGGTACAGCAGTAGGATCTATTGCTCTTTCAATTTGTTCTTCAATCTTCGATCTGTTTTCCCCACTACCCCTGGGGATTGAAGCACTGGCTAATAAACTTAAAACCAGAAGAGATATAGCTAAAGTCCAGGTTGCTTTTTCAAGAAAGTCAGCTGTTTTCCTTACACCCATTATTTGGGCTGAAGCCGAAAAGTTAGCTGCCAGTCCCCCTCCTTTTGAATTTTGAACCAATACAATCAGGGTCAATAACACACAAGCTATCAGTATCAATACCGAAAATAAAGTATAAATTCCCATCTTAATGTGATTTATCGTTAATTAATTTCTTTATTCTCTCAATTTGACTTGCGAAGTAACTACTTTTTTCCGGAAATTTCAAGCTCAATTCTTCATATGCAAATATTGCCTTTGAATAATATCCCTGTTTGATATATATCTTTGCCAGTGTGTCTGTCATAAATCCCTCATTTTCAACACTTTTTTTTGAAATGTCTTCCTGGTCAAGCCATGATTCTTTTTCGGGAACAATTTTGGGATCGGTTTCAATGAATCGGTCAATCAGTTCCGCCTTACTAAGGATTACCGGTTTTTCCGGTTTTTTTCTTTCTTCATCAGGCAGGGGCTTCTCCGTACTCATAACCTCAGTATCATCATCTCCCTTCAGTTCCAGGTCTAATAAATCATCTGCAGGGAGTATCCTGTTTTGTAACGAAGTTTCATCCGTTGATCCGGTTTTACCTGAAATTTCGCCTGAAGACTCAGCTTGAATTCCGGCTGAAATAATTTCCTCATCTTCATTCAGCATGATTCTCTCTTCTTGCAACTCTTCACGCTCCCTGATTGACTTTGTTCGAATATCTGTTTTATCTTCCCTGACTTTTGCCTGATTATCCGGGATATCTCCTTCGGCTCTGCTAATCCGGGATTCGCCGGCTGCCCTCGTTTTTTTCAGTCTTTCTTCTTTTTCTTTCTTCACTTTTGAAATCCCCTCCTGTATGGAATCGGCTAAATCTTTTTTCCTTTCCGACGGTGTCTTTTTTATAGCATCATCTTCCGGCTTCACTTCTGTCGCTGAAACAGAAGTGGCCTTTTTAGCCCTAATCTCCTCAATACGTTTCAAAACCTGATCTGCCAAAGACTCCTTTGATCTGGGTTTTTGATCCGCGACTGTCTTTTCTTCTTCAATAATTTTAATTGGAATATCAGGTTCCTTTTCATCTTTGGTGATTTGAGGTTTTTCTGAAATATCAGGCTTTTTAATTTCCTTTTCGGGGACTATAGTTTGGGTTTCAGGTTTTTCTTTGTCAATTTCAATGGTTTCAGCCTCTGCTAATTCCACTTTTTGGAGAAGATAATAAAGTATTTCCCTGTTTGTAATATGAGCTACGGAGATTTTTAGTTGATTATTGAATTTTATGTTTTCAAGGTTATATAAATTTTTCAGCAACAGAAGATGAGCCGTTTGAAAATAAGGGAACTCATTAAGCAATTCATGCATCTCAACAATGCTCTTTCCCCCTAAAATTGTAGGATGGTTAAGGTAATATATAAATTCTTCCCTGTTCATTTTGTTTTTTTTAAAATTTACCAATTAACAAAAGCCATGTTAAATACATCTTCTGTGATCTGATCTAAGATTTTTTCCATCAGATCGGCTTCTACAGAGCTAAAGTCAATAGAACTTTCAAAGTCGTCATACCGGGAAAAAGTCGTCTCGAAATTTCCTTCCGGGTCAATGATGTTGGAGTACTTCACCCTTATGCTTATGGTAAACCTTGTTAAAGCAGCTCTTTCCGTACCGGTAATAGCCATGGGTTGAGTTCCGTAATTGGTTATTTCACCTTCAAAATTTACATCTCCAATCCCGTTTATTAACTCAAGACTTGTTTGAGCTTTGAATCTATCCTTAAGAGCATCAGTAAAGTCCTGACTTAAAGTGGGATTGACGACTCCTCTTGACCGGTTTGGGAAATATTGAACGGATATGGTTTTTATTTCGGCAGAAATCGAGGCACCCGTGAAGGAATAACTGACCTTGCAACCAGCCAGGCTTGCGAATAAACAACAAGCTAATAATAAGCTTAAAAGACTTAATTGAGGTTCTTCAGGATAATGCGTAGTTATCCTGGAATATTGGAAGGTTGGAATGTTGGAATAATGCCCGTCTGACCAGACGGGCAGGGAATATGGATTTAAACGTGAAAATTCACCATTAATCCTCTTTAATTTGTTAGAATTTATCATCCCAATTACCCTCCTTCATTTTCTTTTGTAAAGATTTAATTAATTGGATTAACTCATTTTCGGTTTTATAATGAAGTTTGTCCATTTGTTCAAATTCTTCCTTTGTTACCTGGTTTGCTTTATAGAAACTAATTATGCAAGAATGATATTCTCCACTTGAACCCAATGATATATTTAAAAAATTAAGATATTCTTTTATACTTCGTCTTGAATATCCTTTCATGATGTCAGGTGTTTCCACCTGACATTGAATACTGGAGTAATTAAAATCTTGCCATATCATTAACTGTCGGATGGAAACATCCGACAGCATCGTATTAATATCCTTCTGCAA
>JAUWBB010000295.1 GCA_030605195.1 Bacteroidota bacterium | reverse complement strand
CACGAAGCTAAGAACGAAATCTGGGAAAGATTCAGAGAAGCAACATCGAAGATCAATAAGAAACATCAGAGCTACTACGAAAACCTGAAAGCTGCTCAGAGAAAAAATCTGGAAGCCAAAACGAACATGTGTGAAAAAGTTGAGGAACTGAACAATACCAAACTGACTACACATAAGGAATGGAACGAAAAATCCAATGAAGTAGTTGAGCTTCAGAAAGCGTGGAGAACGATAGGGTATGCCCCTAAAAAAAGCAACAATGAGATATATCAACAATTCCGCGGTGCCTGTGATGAATTCTTCAGGAGAAAACGGGAATTCTATGCCGAAAACAAGGAAATGCAAAACAATAACCTGCAGCTGAAAACTGAACTATGCATACAAGCTGAAGGGTTGCAGGGTAGTACGGAATGGAAAAAAACCACCGAGGATTTTATTAACCTTCAAAAAAAGTGGAAAAAAATTGGCCCCGTCCATCGCAAGATGTCTGATAAGATATGGAAACGGTTCAGGGCAGCCTGTGATGCTTTCTTTCAGGAAAAATCAGGGCATTATTCACATATCGATAAGGAATATGAAAATAACTTAAAACTGAAGAAAGACCTTATAAAAAAAATTGAAGAGTTTAAACCGGGCAAAGATACGACTGAAATTTTTGAAAGATTGAAAGAATATCAAAGGAGGTGGACTGAAATAGGGTTCGTTCCTTTTAATGAAAAGGAGAATATTCTTCAGGAATACCGGCTGGCAATAAATAAAAAGTTTGATAACCTTAATATTGATGAAAATCAAAAAAAACTGTTGAAATATAGAAACAAACTGGAAAATATACAGGCCAATCCAAAAGCTCTGGTTAAACTTAAACATGACAGGGAGAAGTTTGTTAATAAAATGAAGCAATTGGAGAACGATATTGTATTGTGGGAAAATAATATTGGTTTTTTTGCTAAATCAAAAAACGCCGATTCGTTGATACGTGAGGTAAACGAAAAAATTGAAAATGCCAGAAAAGCAATTAAACTGCTTGAAGAAAAGATGAACCTGATAGATGAGGCAGAATAGGAACAGAATTAGATAGAAACCTGCAAAAAAGAAAAACTTTTACAATGTAATAATATAATTTGGTAATGGATCGTAATACTATAATTGGAATACTCCTTATTGGTGCTATTTTTATTGGGTTTAGCTATTTTAATAATCAAAAATTAAAAAAAGCCTATGATAAGGAAATAATTGTTGCCGATTCTTTATTCCAGGCTAAAGATTATGAAACGGCAAGAAATTCATACAGGAAAGCTCTTTCATACAGACCTAATGTTCCATATCCCAGGGAAAAAATACAGGAAATAAATCAAATAACCGGTATTCCAATCGCCTCATCGGACACTCTTCAGCAAGAAATTCCCGAAGAACAGAAACCGGAGGAAATATCCGTTTCCAGGACTGTTGCCGGTATATTAAGCCCGGAGGACCGGCAAAATATGTATGGTTTGTTTGCAGGCGCTGTAGTAGGTGAGAAGGAGTTTTATACCCTTGAAAATAATTTAATCAAAGTTAATTTATCTACCTTGGGAGGAAGGGTTTATTCAGCAGAACTGAAAAATTATACCACATTTGATTCCCTGCCTCTGATACTTTTTGATGGTGATTCGACCGTTTTTGGTTTCAAATTCTTTACCTGGGATAACAAACCTATTGAAACGAACAATTTATACTTTTTACCCGGCGCCGATGCGAAAAGTATGGTTGCAGATAATTCCCCGCGGTCTGTATCAATGCGCCTGCAGGTTGAACCTTATAAGTATATCGAATATGTATATACACTTGAGCCGAACAGTTATATGGTTGATCTTGATATCAACCTGGTGGGCATGAAGGATATTTTTTCCGACAATCTGAATTCACTTGATTTGAACTGGGAAATATTTTTACCACAACAGGAAAAAGGCAGACAAAATGAAAATAAATATACATCCATCAAATATAAATATTACCAGGATGACGTGGATGGATTTAGGGAGATGTCATCAAAAGATTTGGAAGAAAATGAAATAACCACAAAAGTAAGATGGCTTGCATTTAAAGATCAGTTTTTTTCCTCAGTAATAATTGCCGATAATTATTTTTTAAACGCCTGGGTGCAATCTCAAAAACTTCCTGATTCCCCAAAATACCTTCGCCACTTTCGTTCAGAAATGGGTATACCCTTTGAGGGAAAGGATCACGAGATAATAAACCTGAGATTTTATTTTGGCCCAAACCACTATAACACACTAAGAAAATATGATCTGGACCTGGAGGAACTGGTTTCTATGGGAAAAAGCATCATTCGCTGGATAAACCAGTTTGCAATTATTCCTGTTTTTACCTGGCTGAATAAATCTATCAATAATTACGGGATTATCATCTTATTATTAACCCTGATAATTAAGATGGTTCTGTTTCCACTAACCTACAAGTCGTTTCTGTCACAGGCAAAAATGAAGGTTTTAAAACCCCAGGTAGATGAGATCAATGCCAACTTTCCTAAAAAGGAGGATGCAATGAAGAAGCAAAAGGCCACAATGGCCTTGTATAAAAGAGCAGGAGTGAGTCCCATGGGCGGATGCCTGCCCATGCTACTTCAAATGCCGATCCTCTTTGCCATGTTCCGGTTCTTTCCAACTTCCATCGAATTACGGCAAGAAGGTTTTCTCTGGGCACATGACCTCTCAACCTATGATTCAATTCTCGATCTTCCTTTCAACATTCCGATGTACGGTGATCACGTAAGCTTGTTTACCCTTTTAATGACCATCTCTACCATTGTTACCATGAAGATCAACAGTCCTGCCACTGGCGGATCTTCACAAATGCCCGGAATGAAAGGAATGATGTATATGATGCCTATCATGTTTATGTTGATCCTGAATAATTTTTCAGCAGGATTGACCTATTATTATTTCCTCGCGAATCTTATTACGTTTGGCCAGAATATGATTTCGAAACGGTTTGTAAATGAAGAAGAAATACTGAAAAAACTTCAGGAAAACAAGAAAAAACCTGCAAAGAAATCTAAATGGCAACATCGGCTTGAAGCTGCGGCGAAACAGAAAGGCTACCGGCCACCTAAGAAAAAGTAGGTAGTAGGCAGTAGGTTAGTAGGTTAGTGAACCTGCCAGTGTCTGTGGGCAGGCCCGCAGGGAAATTGGTGATCTTGAGGAAGCCCTGAAAGATTTTAAAAAGGTAATTGAAATTAATCCTGATCATGTATTCGTGTATATTGATCGTGGCATTACTTACGCTAATTTGAAAAAGTATGATGAAGCTATTGCCGATTTCAATACAACCCTGAAAATGAATCCTTTAAATGATATCGCTTTATGTAATAAAGGATATGTCTTTTTGTAACAGGGTCAGTATCAAGCAGCAATAACTGAATTTAATAAAGCTTTGAAAAATCAATCCGAATAATCCAAAAGCTCTTTCGAATAAAGCCATTGCTCAACAAAAGATTTTTGAATTGTCAGATAGTAAAATTGATGAAAAAGCCACTATAGGTTTTGAATTTTTTAATGAGGGGGTTAAATATGCTGAACGTAAAAATCACAGAAAAGCAATTGAACTTTTTAACAGTTTTTATTTATACATGTGTTTTATTTATCCTGAATTGTACAGGATTAACCGGTCAAAGCTGGATTAGAATTAATCAATTGGGTTATCTGCCCAATTCAATTAAAGTAGCGGTATTTGTGAGCAAATCCGATCAGGCACTTGACCGGTTTGAAATAAGGGAGGCCCTGACTGATCAAGTCGTTTGGCAATCTGAAATGATTAAACCGTATGGAGAGTATTCGTCCTTCAAAAATACATATCGGTTAGATTTTTCCTGGTTTGTGCATGAAGGATATTATTATATTTCGGCCGACGGTATTAAATCACCAAATTTTAAAATTGCTTGTAACGTTTATAATCATACAGCAGATTTCCTTTTGAAATACATGCGTCAACAAAGATGTGGTTTTAACCCGTTTTTCAAAGACTCCTGTCATACTCATGATGGGTTTATTATTTTTCATCCTGATCCTGAAAAAGACTCCACATATATCAATGTCGTTGGAGGTTGGCACGATGCCTCTGATTACCTGCAATATGTTACTACCTCGGCAAACGCGACATTTCAAATGATGTTTGCCTATGAGCAGAATCCTGATGCATTTTCTGATTTATATGATAAGGATGGAACCCCGCCTGGTAATGGGATCCCTGATGTATTGGATGAAGCGAAATGGGGTTTAGACTGGCTGCTCAAAATGAACCCTGAAAAAGGAGTTATGTTTAATAAGATAGCAGATGACCGGGATCATATAGGTTTTAAGCTTCCCAATAAAGATACTGCCGGCTACGATAGGGGACGGGA
>JAUWBB010000145.1 GCA_030605195.1 Bacteroidota bacterium | reverse complement strand
GGTTTTTCCACTATATCAATTTTCCGGATTGAAGGATCAATGCCCGGAAAATACAACTGGAATTTATATTCATCCTTGTAAGAATCTATGATTACCTTCTTGGGACATATCGGAATATCTTTAGCCAAAATCAAGTATTTCCGTTCGTTTGAATTGCTGGGTTGAATATAAAAATCCCTGCTGGCACAAATCCAGCCCTCATACCCGCGAGCGTTATAAAACATGTCAACAATTGTAAAAACTTCGTTTATTTCAATTTTGGTAATCTCTATTATTTTAATGGTTTGACTTTCAACATCAGGATAAATGGTAACATACGTCTGAGCATTGACAGGCATTGAAAAGATAAAAGGAAGTATAAATCTCAGTATGCGAAAAAATTGCACCATGGTATATACGAAATTGTGTTACAAAATAGTTAATATCCATGAAACAGTCAAGAATATTATGACCCAGTGGTTTTCAGAAAAGCTTCAATTTGCAATTAAGATTATCAACCACGGTGATGAGGAAATGGTATTGGAACTCGGGAATATTAAGGAAGGCCCTCAGGATCCATCCCTTTTTAAGGTACCTGAATATCATCAACAAATGAATATGAGTGGCCAGCCGGTTGATAAATAATTAATCTGATAAACCGGAGACTAACTGCATACCCGGTTCATCAGTAGCTCTTGGCTTAAAACCATATTTTTCATAAAAGCATGATTTTCCCCTGGCACAAAATAATTGAACATCCTTGATCTGATAACGCTTGCATCTTTTAATCAAGTTTTGAAGTATCTCACCTCCGATTCCTTTATCCTGATAACCGGGGTGTACAATGATATCGACGATTAAGGCGTGGTGGACACCATCGGAGATGATCCTGCCAAATCCAACCAATTTTTGTTTGTAGTAAACAGACAGGGCATACCAACTGTTTTGAATTGCCCAAATCAATTCATCTTCATTAAACCCGTATTGGTTATTCCATCCGGTTGTCTCAAATAGTCTGAAATACTCTTTTGGATCAGGAAAATCCTGCTTCCAAATCAACTTATCCATTTCTTTTGTAATATTTTTTTTCGACATTATAAACAGGCACTAATTAATTCAATACCACCACGCGGGATCTTCGAGAGACTTCTCTTACTCATATCTCAACGTTTCAGCAGGGTTTTTCAGGCATGTCCAGAAAGCTCTGTGGGCTGTAATAAACAAGGCAATTAATAACGGTATAATACCCGATAACAGAAACAACAATAAATTAACAGATATATGCTTCGAGAAATTCTGAAGCCAGTTGTTAATAATTAAATACGCCACGGGACAGGCAATCAGGTAAGCAATGAAGATCAGGAAAACAAACTCGTTTGATAACAACATAATCACATTGGTTACATTTGCTCCAAGAGCCCTCCTGATTCCAATCTCCCGAGTACGTTGTTCAGCAACAAATGAAGTTAATCCAATAAGTCCCAAACTTGCTATTATTAATGCCAGTATTGTAAGCATTACAGAAAACTTACCAAATTTATCTTCATCCGTGTACTGATTATCGAGTTGATTATCAAAAAAACTAAATTCAAATGGACGGGTTGGCGCAAGTTCCTTCCATTTTTCTTCAATATATCCCAGTAATTTTTTATAATTTTTCGTATTAACCCTAATAGCTATATACCGTGTAAGACCAGCCGCTGCCTGTGGATTTCTCAACATATCGAGAATAAAATTATTGATTGGCTCATGCAACGATAAAATGTGGAAATCTTTAAATACACCAATTACTCTTTCATCCCCGTCTGACCGGATTTTTTTACCAATCGCCTCCTCATTGGTCCATCCAAGATTTTTCACCATTGTCTCATTAATCATTATAGCGTCAGCCGTATCGGTTGGCTTATCCTTTGAAAAGGCCCTCCCTTCCACAATCTCAACACCAAATGTTTCAATAAAATCATGACGCACCATAAACATAGGGAACCAGTAACTTTGATCCGGATCGAGACCTTCAATCACTACCTGGCGTGTATTATGTTTTACTCCCAAAACATCCTCCATGCCTGTTACATAATGAATATCAGGATAGTCAAGTAGCATATTCTTAAATGTCTCATAATTAGTGACAATTTGTCCAACCGTAGGTATAGTAATGATTTGATCTTTCATAAATCCTAAGTCAGTATTTCTCATGTATTTCAATTGTGAAAAGATCATCAGGGTCGCAATAATTAAGCCTATTGAAACTGAAAATTGAAAGATCACCAGAATTTTGCGGGCTATCGATGTTTTCAGACCATCTTGTAACCTCCCGCTCAGGACCCTGATCGGTTTGAAAGAGGAAAGGAAAAATGCAGGATAAGTCCCTGATAACAGGCCAACAACTAAAATTAAAATCAGTGAGGTAAGAATTGTTTCCGGTTTGAAAACAAAATCCTGAGAAATACTTTTCCCCGTAAAGTGGTTAAAACCACCCAGCAATAACTCGATTACAACACCAGCCAATACCATGGCAATAAAACTCAGGATGACTGCTTCCCCGATAAATTGCAAGGACAATTGCCTTTTCGAACCACCAAAAACCTTCTTCATACCGATCTCCTTAGCTCTTTTTGCCGATGTAGCTGTAGCAAGGTTCATAAAATTGATACATGCAAGAATAAGAACAATACCAGCAATAACTGACAGAATCCTTACATAAATTATATTGCTGTTTGGATGCATCTCATAATCATGAAAAGATTTAAGGTGAATATCTGTCAGGGATTGCAGATAAAGTTTGACATCCTGTTTTGACAGATCAGGATAATGATTGAGATAGAACCGGGGGAATTTTTCCTCGAGAACTTCCGGATTGATCCCATCATGTAACAATACATATGTCCAGCAAGGGTTCCATATCCAGGTTTGCGGGAGAGCACCATTGAAGAGCTGTCTGAACGTCGATAAAGATCCCAACAGGTCTATCCTGAAATGTGACTGTGACGGGACATCTTTCATTACTCCGGTAATTTCAAAATCAACACCTTCCTCTAGCCTAAGCGTTTTTCCCATTGGGGAATCATCACCAAAATATCTTTTAGCTGTTGATTCCGTTATTACAATAGTATTTGGACGATCAAGCGCTGTTTCAGGATTACCCTCGACAAAAGGAAAAGTAAAAACATCAAAAACTGTCGAATCTACAAGATAAAACCATGACTCATTAAACTTAACAATTATACTGTCGCTATCTCGATATTCAAAAAACATATTTGATACCTGAAAATCGAAAAACCTCACTGTCTTTTCCACAATATCAGGATAATCAAATTCAAGAGCCGGAGCAAAAGGAAAAGAACAGGTTGCTGCATCTTCGTCCACGTTATTAGAATTATACAACCGGTTCACCCTGTAAATCCTGTCCGCATTTTTATGATGTTTATCAAACTTCAATTCATCGCCAATATATATCATGATAAAAGCAAAACTTGTCAGACCAATAGCCAGGCCACCAATATTAATGACGGAATATTTCCAATATCTCGCTATGTTCCGTATTGCAATTAAAAGATAGTGTCTGAGCATGATTTTATTTATTCAACAAATAAGCTATTGCTCAATTTTCGTAAAACTATTGGTAAAATAAACAGGTTGTTCAAAAAGTGAATATCAGCTATCAGAGTAGATTACCATCTGTTTCAAAAAATCTTCAGCAGGCAGGTAATTACAATTTTCAAAACGGGATTTAGTTATAAGTATCTCAATAACATCATTATTGTTATTTTCTTCATCCATTTCCAAAGGGGTCTTTCCTTCCAGGTTCCTGAGACTTACATTTGCTTCACTTTCAAGAAGTTTATGAATTATTTTTATACAAGTATTAAAAACTGCATAATGAAGCGGTGTATTCTTTTCATTATCTGCCGCATTCACATCAGCTCCGTTTGAAAGCAACACATTAACCAGTTCTTTTTTACGTCCGGTTACTGCGCAATGTAAGGGAGTTTTGCCTTTATTATTCCTGGCATCTACATTGGCTCCGTTAACCAGCAGAAATTCAGCTGCTTCCTTCTTTCCGCAAAATGCCGCACAATGTAATGGTGTATTACCGTAATTATTTCGTGCATCCACTAAATGAGGATCAATTTCCAGGATCATTTTAAGCTTGACGATATCCCCCATCAGGGCTGCATGATGGATTTTGTGAGCCGCTCCGGTAAAAATAATAAACCAAAACACAACCACCAACAATATGTTTCTGATTATTCTCATTATTTAGATTTAATACCTTCAATTATTATGCAAATCTTTATAATTGACTTATCTTCAGTATACTATATAATTTTGCATTTTATTTTAGGATCAGAAAATGTATTGTTTCCGTACACTTAGTGTTCAGAAGTGGACAATCGTTTACAATAAGAATATGGAATTTGATAATATGCAACTAATCAGTGGTTTGGGTTGAGAAAGAAATAGAATGTTATACGTTAACCGTTATATGTTAAACGTGGGCTGGGTGCTTGGAAATATGAAGGATGAAGGATGAAATATGAGTGATAAAATACATAGGTTCCTGGTACTGGGTACTGGGTACTGGATGTTTATTGCTTTTTACTTTTGCCCCTGTTAAATGCTGCTTCGCAGCAGTGGCTCCGCCACTATTTCACAGGGTAAACTTTTATCTTTTGCCTTTAATACTGCCTACCCTGTGGAATTCTGAAAGAACATTCCACAGGAAAAGCATCCCTTTATCCAAAATGAATGTCTATCTCTTGCTATCTTTTTGTTTTCGATCCTTAAATCACTAATTTTATAGTGATTTTGAGGCGAATTTCCAACAATATAAAGCCATGAAGAGAGAAAGTCTGGAAAATTTCTATTGTAACCAGGTAAGGCAATTCAAGGATACAATCAATCAAATCCAGGTCTCCCCTGCCAGGGAAGCTATTCATAAAATCCGGCTGAATATTAAGAGAATACGCGCACTTAAAGATGTTTTTTGTTTTATTGACAGTAGCCGGTTTTTTGATGAGGATTTAAAGTCTCTGACCCCGATTTATAAAGAAATAGGTGAAATAAGGGATATCCAGGTAACAAAGGGATTGATCAGGGAAATAATTCAGGATTATGGCCTGCAATTTGATGAACTTATTATATTCTTTAACCTCCTTGAAAAAGAAAAAACAGCCCGGTTACAAAGTATTAATTTCCAATCAAATGATTTCAACGAATTGGATTCATTTTACCGGAAGGTTCAGGAAACTCTTCGACAAATAAGTGAGCAGCAATTGACTTCGATCTTAACAAATGATTTTATACAGTCGAGATTAAATCTATTTCAGGGACTTACACAAGAGCTGGAAAATGAAGAAAGCTGGCATACGGTCAGGACCCATGTTAAACGATTGTTTTTCCTTCTTGAGTTTCTGAAAAAAGAGCCTGTAAATTCACTGGTTATTAAAAACCAAAGAAAACTGGTGCGTAAAATTGAAACTGGGCTGGGTCATTGGCATGACCAGGTAATTATGCTTAATCTGATTGGAAAATTCCTGGAGGTGGAAAAATACATTCATTTTGCCGATAATTGTAATATCTTCTTGATCCAAAAAGTCCTGTACCGGGAAAAAAGATCATTTCTGGAACAATCCGTTTCATTGGTAGAAGAATTATTAAACCAGTATCATACATCGGAAAACATTAACCCTGCAACTTACTCGCCTGACCACTAAGATGTTCAAATTTATTATTATATCTCATTATTAGCATAATATTTTAAATCTAATCATAAAGTTAAACAGTAGTAGTGGTCAGACGAGTATTAAAAAAACGACGACTAAATACTGAATGGTTGCTTAATTTCTAATTTTTAATTTTTAATTAAATAGCGTAGCTATGTTCCTTTTAGTCTTCTATTCAATTTAACTACAAGGTAGTATAGCGGAATACCTGCCAAAATGGTAATAACTGCTGCTGTCGACTCCAGGGGCCTGTTGATGTAGGCTACAACTAAAAGGAACAGGCTGCAAACCAGAAAAAAAACAGGAATAACCGGATATCCCCAAACACGGAAGGCAGATTCCTCCCCTATGCCCCGCTTTCTTGCAAGGTATATCCCTGCCACCGCGAACAAGGGAAAGATACCCAATGCAAATTCAATATAGATCAGTAATTGTTCCAGTGAACTAAAACTAACCATGATTATGGCTATCCCTCCCTGGATAAGAATTGACCTTCCGGGAACACCAAACCTGGAATGAATTTTAGAAGCGAACGGGAAAAATAACCGGTCACAAGCCATAGCATAATATACCCTGGGGCCTATTATAATGTAGGCACTTAGTGAGGAAAGAAGGGCTACCGATACTAACAGGCCAAATACATTCCCTATCCAATTGCCGAAGGCTCTGGTAGCGGCTATTTCAACAATGGCAATATTTCCTTTTAATTCCGGGTATGGCAAGGCATAAAAAATAAACAGGTTTATAGCCAGGTATAATACAATGACGATGATTGTACCCATCACCAGGGAAACCGGTAGTGTTTTCCTTGGATTTTTCAACTCTCCGGCTATATAACTACTGGCATTCCAGCCACTATAGGAGAACATAACAAACATCATTGCCGTACCAAAGGCAAAACCTGTCGATGATTCTATGTTACCAACAAAGAAGTGATCCGTATTCCCGGTTCCGATTATCCAGCCAAGAAAGGCCAAACCTAAAATGATCAGTATCTTCAAAATCGTTAATCCGTTTTGAACCACCGACCCTACTTTGATACCCATGTAATGAATGCTTACAAAAACCAAAATGATAATAACTGCCAACATTTTTTTGTATAAAAGGATATTACCTGTATCCATCATTGCCTCTTCCAGATTTGCTCCTTCAAAAAAGTATTCTGAGAATCCCAGGGCAGATGCTGCAATCGGAGCTGAAAACCCTACAAAAAAGCTGGTCCATCCGGTTAAGAATCCCAGGGAAGGATGAAATAATTTTTTTAAATAAACATATTCACCTCCTTCTTCCGGTATCCTTGTGGCTAGTTCGGAATAGCATAAAGCTCCTGCTATCGCCAGTAGTCCCCCGAATATCCAGCAGAAAAACACCCATCCGGGTCCGGGCAAATTAGCACTGATCAAACCCGTGGTAGTGAAAATTCCTGCACCAATCATATTAGCGACAACAATACTTATTGCTGTAAGGAGACCAATTTTTCTTGGAATCACCGGGGTGGAAGAAAAAGTGTTCTTGTATCGGAATTTCAATGTTTTTGGCTTGATAATGGCTAATTTCATATACTTTGCATTTTTAATTCGGCCCGCCCGAACGTACCGTTCGATACGGGCGGGCAATCTTCTCCAAAGGAGTCCTTCGGACAGTCGGCAGTCGGCAATCTGAAGACTGGACTATTTAATTTCGGTCCATAAAGTCAAACATCCCGAAAGCTTTCGGGACCAAATATCAATTATCAAATGACCGAAACAGCTTTGAATATTGAGATTTTGGTCATTGAGATTTATTT
>JAUWBB010000330.1 GCA_030605195.1 Bacteroidota bacterium | reverse complement strand
ACACAATTCTACAAATTCTTAGCATCAGCTTATTTGAGGAAGCTCCTTTAAATCAGATGTTTAACAAGCATGTTTACGGAAATATTGAAAACAATAATTATAACCAATTGAAACTGTTCGACTTATAACCGGACAGTAGTGTCATTAGTTCTTTGTTCATTACAATCCCTTTTGCTACATATCATAACTTCACTAATCTTTACTTGAATGAATTAGGAATAGAAAACGCTGCCGCGAAAATGACGCTTGGACAAGCTTCAGAAATAATCTTTATGCTACTTATGCCTTTTTTCTTTGTAAGATTAGGTGTCAAAAAGATGTTACTTATTGGGATGGCAGGCTGAGTTGTAAGATATGGAGTCCACTGATATGAATACCCACCAATTCTAATGTTTTAAAACACCTGAAAATCCGGATCGTTACTTCAACTTCCTGAGCAAGAACTCCACTACCGCATCATTTACTTTCAATTGATTAGCATGCATCATAAAATGGTGGGTGTCGTCAACAATTACCATGTACTCCAAAGGCACTCTTTTTCTCTCCAGGCGCTGTATCAAGTCGGTGCTCTGGCTAAAGGCCACATTACGGTCATCGTCGGCATGAATAATGAGCACAGGCGAGGTCCATGTATCTACGCTCGATACAGGAGAGGATTCCCAGGCTAGTTGCAGGGCTTGTACGGCATCCGGTGCCCGTTCGAATTGGTCAGGAAAAATGAAGGACCGGGTTCTGTTCACCGTGCGGTCGTGTACCCCATGAATGTCAACACCGGCTGCAAAAAGTTTGGAATCGCGGCCCAGTGCCATAGCTGTAAGGTAACCGCCATATGAGCCGCCATAGATGCCAATACGGTTGTGATCAACAAAAGATTGCTGCGCCAGCCATTCAGCAGCCGCTTTGATGTCCTGATACTCCGAGGCGCCCCGTGATCCGCCATCCGGTGGCCTATGAAATTCATACCCATATCCGATACCCAACCGGTAATTGACAGAAAGCACAACAAAGCCCTGGTTAGCCAGGTACTGATTCACCGCGTAAGCATTGGAATAATATGAAGAATAATGCCATCCTAACAGCATTTGCCTTGGTGGACCACCATGCACGTAAATAATTGCCGGCTTTTTTTCAGGTCCATTTGTCCGGTTAAACATAGTTGAATGGATCGGTATCCCATCCGGTGCATCAAATATCACCTGTGCAGGTGTGATAAGATGCTGTGTTGGAAATTTTTCCGGTAGTATGTCATTTGCCAGGATTTTTACCTTACGTTTTTTCAGGTCCATAATTGTTGGCATGGGCGGTCTCTGGGCCGTTGCACTAATGTACACCAGTCTCGATCCATCCCCTGTTATAGCAGGAGTCCATTCCAGGCCATCCCCAGGGGTAAGTACTTCCAGGCTGGCCTTGTCTACAGGTACCCTCACTATATGCCGTCGATCAATATCCAGATGATCGTTTCCGGTATTTCCGGTAAAGACCAGCCATTTGCGATCGGCGCTGAGTTTTATATACTCAGCCATAAAGTTGCCGGGGGTAAGCAACAATGGCTCACCACCCTCTTGTGGCAGGGAGTACAGATGCGGCCAACCATCGTGGTACGAAAGGAATACGATCCTGCCCGCTGCCCAATGCAGGTTAGTACGTCCCTGAGTAGTAGGTAACGAACCGCGCAAAGTTTCCGGGGCCTTCCATAACATTCTGGCTTCTCCTGAATTAGCATTTGCTGTCATGATCCTCCAGGGGTTATGCCGGGGTGCCAGGATGGAGTCTGGGGCACCTCCTCTACCGGGCTGCCGAACGAATGCAAGGCGCGTACCATCCGGTGACCAGCGTGGTGAATTATCCCGATTAAATGAGGGATCGACCCAAACGATCGGTGTATTGCTATCCTGGAAAATGCCTATAAAGGCATGATCGCCCCGGTTGGACCGAAAGGCTAACTTTGAACCGTCAGGCGACCATTCAGGTGAATCATTGCTTCCCCGGGCTATAAATAACTTCTTTGGTTCGGCCGATCCATCTATGGCTACGGTCCATATCTGTTTGGACTTGACAAATGCCACAACATCCCCTTTGGGTGATATAACCGGATTTTCACCCTCTCCCAGTAAACGAGGAGTGCCTCCACTAAATGGCACACTCCGGATTTGTACCTTTGGAGGCTCCGGTTCGTAGG
Source organism: Bacteroidota bacterium (assembly GCA_030605195.1). GTDB lineage: Bacteria > Bacteroidota > Bacteroidia > Bacteroidales > VadinHA17 > CAZEWS01. The sequence continues at coordinate 1,559 of JAUWBB010000330.1, read as the reverse complement.
CCGGATTAACCGGACGGGCATCATCCCAATTAGAACCAAAATCGCCACCACGAATATAAACGCACCATTCTCCATCGTATGAAAGAGATACGCTGGAGAGCGCCTGACCATCATCTTTCAAATAAGAAGTCAACCGGCGTGCTTCATAATCGGGCCCCTCTGATACATAGATATTACGTAGACCCTCTTCATTGAATGCCCATGCAATGCGTGAGCCGGTAGCGGCCGATGTAAGCTCCGTAGGAAACGGATAGGATTTGACCGCTTTCATAGAAAAGGTCTGTCCCTGGGCTTGTAAAGTGTTTCCCGCTGGAACTAAAACGGATATCAGATAGTGCACCATTATGGTAAATAGCCACCGATGGGAATATTTAACTTTTGCTTTCATGGATTAGATTTTTTGTTTCTATTAAGTAATAAGAACTCTACGAAAGTATAGAATAAAATGAATTTTACAACGCAATTTTACCAAAAGAAGTGATCTGCCATTGTAATAAATTTGGATAAAACTGTCGCTAACAAGAGATGCTATGAAAACCAAAGAAAGGATAAGGAGTCCGTATTTAATAAAATTCAACAATTAATTATTGAATTTAGTGAATACCGATTATTAAAAGCCGGATTTATTATATTTGTTTCATAAAATTGTGCGAAAATCCCAAAAAAAATACTTTAAATGTCACGAGTGCGGAATCAGTATCCCTTGTAGTCGCACGGAACCTGACAGTATTGAGAATTGTCCGGAATGTGGCTCCGGACTGATCAGGGAACGTTTTTTTGTTTTTATAATTACCGGTAAAACCGGAAGTGGAAAATCTTCATTTCTTGTTGAATTGCTTGAAAGACTGCGGAGAAGAAAAATATCTGTGTCAGGAATTCTGGCAAAAGGAATGTGGAGAAATGGCCAAAAGCAGGTTTATGAAATTCAGAATATTCAAACCGGTAAAACACTGCCATTAGCATCGAGAGGATTTATCGATGACTGGGAAAAAATCGGCAATTTCTATTTTAACCCCGAAGCAATCTTATTCGGGAACAAAATTCTTACCGACCCCAGGCTCATTAATAATGATCTTATCGTATTGGATGAAATCGGGCCATTTGAGCTCGATGATAAAATTTGGGCAGATTCTGTTTCCCGTTTGCTCATCACATCTGATTGTCCGATGATCTGGGTGGTAAGGAATAAATTAATAAAAAAGGTAATACAAAAATGGAAACTACAGAGACCTGATATTATTGATATTGAAAAAGTATCGGTCCGGCAGGCAGAAAAGAGGATTGTCTCAAAATTAGGATTACCATAATTGATTCCTTTATATTAAATGAATACACCGGGTAGGTCAGGAGGATTTCTCCTCCCTTCCCCCCTCAGAACCGTACGTGACAGTTTATCCCCTTCGTTCATGAGATCGCTCCGCTAAGTTCCCGTCATATGCTTACGCCGAAGCTTCAGCATAGGCGCTACGGCTCTTCTAACATGAATTACAATAATAAGCTCATCCCCTTTCGAGTTGGCAAAATGCAAATCACATTAGCTAATCCCTTCGCTCCACTCC
>JAUWBB010000246.1 GCA_030605195.1 Bacteroidota bacterium | reverse complement strand
TCCCAATCTCCCTTTCCAGACTCTGCCAGGTTCTCCAAACCCTGGCAGGTCTCTTCCCAGCATTCTTCCACTCTTCGACCCTTAGACCTTTCGACTCTTCGACTTCTTCACTCTTCCATCTTCCCATTCTTCCATTATTCCATTATTCCATTCTTCACTCCCTCAAGGCTCTCTAAAAACATTTTACCATCTTTCGTTTCAAGGTCACACTGCAGGCATCTTTTTGCTTCCATAATTGCCTGGTTTTCTGATAATCCCTTATTTACCTCCATTAAGTTGTACTTTCTCTTTTCAGGTGATAAAAGAGTCATTTCTGACCGTTTGGCTGATAATAATTCATCCAGTTCTTCATCGGAGAATTCAAAAGGTTTCATATATTTTGAAGGTCTTGTTATTTTATATTCCCGTTTTACCTCCTTTCCGCTTAAATACTGGTCGATAGATTCTGAGGCGATTTTACCCGAAGCAACAGCATCAACAACTGTACTAGGGCCTGTAACCACATCTCCGCCTGCAAAGATTCCGGGTCTTTTCGTAAGACAAGATTCCGGGTCAATTAAAATTGTATCCCATTTTGAAAATTCAAGACCTTCGTTTTTAAGGAACGAAATGTCAGGACTTTCACTAATGGAAACTATTAAAGTATCAAGTTCAACTGTAAACTCAGAACCTTCTATCGGCACCGGCCTTCTTCTGCCTGATTCATCTATATCACCCAATCTCATTCTAATGAATTCACAAGCTTTCAGTTTTCCATTATCGGTTATGATTTTTGTCGGAGCTGTTAAAAACTCGATTTTTATTCCTTCATCTCCGGCACCTTCTACCTCTTCTTTATAAGCAGGTATTTCATCAATAGTTCTCCTGTAGAATATTGTTACACTTTCAGGCTTTGTTGTACGTAATGCGCTCCTTGCCGCATCAATCATAGTTACACTTTCCGATATTTCTGCACGCAACACACGCCTGGCAGCATCAACTGCAGTATTACCTCCGCCTATTATCCCCACCCGCTTTCCAAGCTCAATATTTTTCCCGAGATTTAAAGCTGAAAGCACTTGCATACCCGGTATTACACCATCAATTTCCTCGCCGGGGATATCAAGTTTCAATGATTGATGAGAACCGGTAGCAAGAAATACAGCTTTATAACCCTGATCGAACAAGCTATCTAAAGTATAATCTTCACCAAGTGCAGAATTTGTTTTTATCTCCATTCCGGCACTTTTAATATAATTGAGATCAGCCTTCAGTATTTCTCCGGGTAATCTATATTCGGGTATCCCAAGAGTTAACATTCCACCTATTACTGATTCTTTTTCGAATACTGTAACTTCATAACCTTTTTTAGAAAGATAAAAACTGCATGTGAGTCCTGCAGGACCTGAACCTATAACAGCTACTTTTATACCATTAGTCTTTTCAACAGGTTCAGTTTCAGAAAATAAATTATTCTCTATTCCATAATCAGTAGCAAATCTTTTTAGATCCCTTATTGCAACAGGATCCCCCCCATCACCTGCTTTACATTTATATTCACAGGGATGATGGCAAACGCGCGAAAGAACAGAGGCAAACGGGTTTTCATCTTTAATAACTTCCAGAGCTTCAGTATATTTTCGCATAGCTATTAAAGCAACGTAAACAGGAACATCTGTATCAATCGGACAGGTATATTGACATGGAGAAGAAACAATTTCCTGACATACAGTAGCTTTACATTTTTTCTTTACAATATGGTCAATATATTCTTCTCTGAAATATTTAATTGTTGCAAGAACAGGATTAGGTGCAGTCTGACCCAGCCCACACATTGATGCATCTTTAATTACCGGTCCTAATTCTTCAAGTAATGATAAATCTTCCATTGTACCACGACCCTCTGTAATATCTGTAAGGTTCTCATTCATTCTTTGGGTGCCTTCCCTGCACGTTGAGCATTTTCCACAGGATTCTTCCTGTAGAAAATTAGTAAAATACTTTGCAATATCCACCATACAGGTATTTTCATCCATCACTATCATACCCCCTGATCCCATAATAGAACCCACTTTATTCAGGCTTTCATAATTAATTGGAAGGTCGAACATTTCTTCGGGTATGCAGCCACCTGAAGGACCCCCGGTTTGTATTGCTTTAATTTTTGTCTTGCCTGAAGAACCACCGCCGATTTTATACACTACCTCATGTAATGTTGTTCCTAAAGGAACTTCAACCAGTCCTGTATTTTTTATTTTTCCTACAAGTGAAAATATTTTGGTACCCCTGGCTCCCGGCATACCTACTTTAATGTATTCATCTGCCCCCTCACTGATAATTACCGGAACATTTGCAAAAGTTTCAACATTATTAATACTGGTAGGACATCCCCAGAGCCCTTTGTAAACAGGATATGGTGGTCGTTGTTTTGGTTGACCCATTTGTCCTTCAATTGATTTGATAAGGGCAGTTTCTTCTCCGCAAACAAAAGCTCCTGCACCGCGTATTATATCAATATCAAAATCAATATCAGTACCAAGAATATTTTTTCCGAGTATACCAAGATCACGTGCCTGACGTATAGCGATCATTGAGTGTTTAATTGCTAACGGATATTCGCTTCGCACATAAATAAAACCTTGTGTAGCGCCAATTGCTATCCCTGCAATGATCATCCCTTCAATAATTAACTGGGGATTGCCTTCCAGAACATTTCTGTCCATATAAGCACCGGGATCTCCCTCATCAGCATTACATACAACAAACTTTTTTACTGAGCCCTTACCGGAATTTCGTGCATTTTCCCACTTCAAACCGGTGGGAAAACCTGCACCACCGCGTCCGCGGAGTTCAGCTTTTTTTATCTCGTTAATTATCCATTCCTGATCAGGAATGGATATTGCTTTTTCAAATGCGGAATAACCTCCGGCCTTAAAATAATTGAATACTCTAATCGGATCAATTTTCTGATTTCTTTTTAAAATGGTCCGGGTTTGATATTTATAAAATGGAATCTCCTCAAGCGTACAATAAACTTTATCATTTTCATTTTCCCTGTACATCAATTCCTTTACAATCTCCTTTTTAACAGTGGCCTCAATAACTCCTGGGACATCTTCTGTCTTTAAATTCGGATAGATATAGTTTTCAGGCTCCACAAGGATAAAAGGTTCAATTTCACAAAATCCCAAACAACCGGTAATTCTAACAGACACTTTTTGGTGCAGGTTATTTTCAAGTATATAACGTTTTGCCATTCGCATAACATCGTTCGCACCACTTGCCTGTCCGCAGGTACCTGCACTAATAACCAGTGTGGGAATATTGTCTTCCGGTTCATTAAGTATTGAATTGCGAAAACTTATAAATTCTTCTATGGAAGAGATTCGTTGCATATTCCTTATATATTACTTTATATTAAATAGAAATTTGTTAAAACAAAATTAAACATCCAATATATGTCCTTTACATTCCCTGCGTGAACAAAATTGAACTACGCCACCATTTTGAACAATCATCAGGATCATTGGTGCATTACATTCGGGACAATCAGAACTACCAATCAATTCTGCATGACAATAAGGACAAAAAAAATTTACTTCCGTGTCCGGGGGTATTTCATGCTCTGATTCAATGCTATAACTACCATAAAGGGAAGATAACCTCAACCAGCCATGTTTTCGCTTAAATGACACGGTTACATGGATGCAAGGGTGGTTATCAATCAAATGTTCTGTTTTCATCAGGCTGTGATGGCATCTTGGACAACTAACCTGAAGAGGAAAGATTTGTTGCTGTTCTTGTATGTCAGCCTTCTTTATACCGGTCTTTGCCTGTTCAATAATTTTCTTAACCATTGTTTGCTTTACATTGGAAAAATAAACGCCATCCACAACAACTATGGGGCCAATTGCACAACAACCCAGGCAAGCTGCCGTTTCCAAAGTAAACATCAAATCTTTGGTGGTTTCACCCGGTTTTATATTTAATTCTTTTGTTATTGCAGCCACAATTTTTGGTCCCCCGCGAACATGACATGCAGTGCCAAGACAGGCAGTTATTACATGCTTCCCTTTTTCATTAAAACTAAAACCTTTGTAAAAACTGGCAACCCCATAAATATCACGAAGAGGCATGTTTAATTTATCTGCAACCAGTTTCATTGCATCCTCGGGGAGATAATTGTAATGTTTCTGTATTTCTTGTAAAATGGCAATAAGAAACTTGCCATGCTTTTTCATACATGACTCAACAACAAATTCCAGTTCTGTTGAAACTTCTGATAAGTACATATTATTTTATTTGGTAATTTTTGTCGATACAACAATTTTTTTATACATAATCTTCACGATGTAGTCCAGGTCCGTTTCCTTTTCTTAACGTACATGGAAGGAAAATATTTACAGTTCATACAAATATATTATAATCTTCTTTTTCTCTAACTTTTTGTGTTATATATTATCATTTTTTTAAAAAAAGTTTTCAATATAAAATAAGGGATTACCTTCGGTGATCCCTGAGGGGGGAGTCGTCAAACCCTCAAACCAACCTTTCAGGTTATTTTATATGTATTTTTAAAGAAGACAAATAAAAAGCTGGATATGATCCTGCCACCAACCAGGGAATTAAAAATATTCCAATTAAAAAGAAGGCAAATCCATTTCGAAATAAATCAGCAAAAACTAACTCCCGTCCTGTCAAATTATTAAATAAAGGTAGCATCATTTCTATAAATAGAAGAGCAAGGTCAAAAGCAATGAAAATGGTAATAAATCCTTCCAGATAAATGTATTAGAATGAGTTGGATAACCGTTTTTTCCACAATGAATTAATGGAATTATGAAATCAAATTGTAGAGTTGAGTTCTTTGGAATATCTTTCAATATTCCATTAACAGTAAATCTGTCTTCATTGCCTGAACGAAGCTGCTAAACGAATGAGACCGGGCAATTTGGTTTAGCGAATAATGTCGCAGTGTTTAACGCTCGAAGTTTCGTTGTGTTTCGGTAGTGGCTCGGGAATTGAACGTACCTGTATCATGTTATAAAAATCAGATAGGATTTGCAGAATTGTAATAAAAGTTGATGTAATAAATGATGTTAAGGTGATTTCTGCTGGTGGCATCACCACCTCAAATCACAATCCCCTGTAAGACAATAACTTACAGGGGATTGTTCATTGGGATTGACGATTCCGTTGACGATTTTGGAGATTAGTTCATAAGCAGCTAGTTATCTGCAC
>JAUWBB010000344.1 GCA_030605195.1 Bacteroidota bacterium | reverse complement strand
CCTGAAAAGGAATTCTCATTCAAAACAGGGGAATTCATCGAACTTACACTAAATGGCATAGGCGAGGCTCCATTCACTCCTTCTTCTTCTCCACTTGATAAGAGTAAGCTGGAAGTAACCATAATGAAAGCCGGTTATGTTACCGAAAAGATACATCAACTTAAAAAGGGAGAAATACTTGGCATAAGAGGACCTTTTGGCCGGGGGTATCCGTTGGAAGAATTTTACGGTAAAGAAATAATTATCCTCGGTGGTGGCTGTGGATTCGCACCAATTCGATCGCTGCTGTATAATCTTATGGCTGAAAAAGATAAATTTAAAGAAGTAACCTTATGTTATGGTTCAAAATCCCCGGAAGACTGCATTTATAAACCCTTTATCGAAGAATTGAGAAATACGGAAAAATTCCGGGTTCTGAGAACTGTCGACCGGGCTGATGAGACCTGGACCGAAACAGTAGGTGTGGTTACAGTCCTCCTTGATCAAATCGATGTGGATTTAAAAAATTCTCTAGCGGTTGTATGTGGCCCACCTATTATGATGAAATTTGGAACAATACGACTCCTGGAAATGGGATTCAATGATAACGATATTTACCTTTCTTTAGAAAAAAATATGTCATGCGGTCTGGGGAAATGCGGTCATTGCATGATGGGTGACTATTTTGTTTGCAAAGACGGGCCGGTATTCAGATATGATGAAATAAAAGGATTACCGGATATCTGGTTATAATCAAATAAGTAAAAATGTAAAAAATATGGATAAAGATTTGAACGCGCTGAAGAAGCTCAAATTTTATAGGGAATTTGACGAAATAATAAGAGAAAAGATTCTTGAGATTAGTGAGATACGGGAATATAAAGTAAACGAAATGATCTTCGACGAATATCAGGAGTTAAAAGAGTTGTTTATCCTGGTGGAAGGAACTGTTACACTGGGAATATATGTTGCCAAAAAGGGACAAATTAATTTGGACACTGTCCATCCCGGGCAACTGTTCTCATGGTCAGCTCTATTCCTGCCTAATATTTCCACCGCCTATGCAATAGCAACAGTCCCCGTCAAAGTGTTAGCAATAAAGGCTTCCAGAATCCATGAATTAATCGGTGATAACGATACATTTGGTTATATATTCATGAAAATTATTAGTAAGACTTTATCGCAAAGATTAAGTGACACACGATTTCAACTGGTTAACCTTATAACCATTTAAGATATAATGATAAGCCTCTAATAATAAAATTTACAATGGGCAAGAAAATAATGATCGACTTACTGAAATTGAGGGATTTTGATAAATGCACTGTTGAAGGAGTTTGTATTAACCCTGGCAATAATGATGAATTCAAAACCATCAGGGAACAGGCAACTTTTCTTTTTACATGCAGAAAGTGTGAAGAGGCTCCCTGTATCAGTATTTGCCCGGCAGAAGCACTTGAAAAAGAAAAAGATGGTATGGTTACCCGATCCCTGAATCTTTGTGTTCGATGCAAGTCCTGTATAACTATTTGTCCTTTCGGCACATTAATGGATGATCTTTTTTAAAAAAGACCAAAAAACCAATTCTTCGACCTGAATGATGAAGAAGAACTGTTTCGATTTGTTGAAGCATCTCCAGGTGATACGGTAGTCTTTTATGATGGGGATGAAAACCCTGAAAATCATATATACAAACTAAATGAGAGGGTGCTGGTAAAAGATTTTATCTGGAACCCTTAAAGCAACAAGGATATGTTTAATGATATTTTCCATTTTCTGGTTTTTCCAGGGTTGTTGTTTGTAGCAACTGTAGGAGGTATCCTTGCCTGGGCCGACCGGAAGATTACGGCTATGGTACAGTTTCGCAAAGGGCCGCCTTCCCTGCAGCCATTTTACGATTTCTTAAAGCTATTGCTCGTAAAAGAAACAATCCTGCCGGCAAAAGGGTCAAAAATCACATTCCTGATGGTGCCTGTATTTTCCCTTTTCGGCGCAACAATAGCCGGTGTTCTCATTTTGCTACCCTCTCTCAACATTCAAACCGGCTTCTCCGGCGACCTGATTGTGATTTTTTACCTTCTCGCGATACCTTCCCTGGCGTACATGGTAGGCGCTATGGCTTCAGGAAATCCTTTAGCTTCCGTTGGCGCTTCCCGTGAAATGAAACTAATCATGAGCTATGAGCTTACTTTCTTTCTGGTCCTTTCCGGCATTATTCTGAAAGCAGACATGAGTATTGGCATTAATGATGTTATGCACGCACAATCTCAATCCGGAGCCTTCATTGGTAGTCTGTCGGGAGTGATCCTTTTTTTGGTTGCCATATTTTGTCTGCAGGCAAAATTGGGTTTAGTCCCTTTTGACATGGCAGAGGCGGAAACTGAAATCAACCATGGTCCCTTTATCGAATATTCCGGTTCAGCCTATGCCTTGATAAAACTAACAAAATATATCATGCTTTTTATACTCCCTGCTTTTATTGCTGCTTTGTTTATGGGTGGATTGCATTGGCAGGGGATCGATATTCTTTGGTCAATTCTGAAAATCCTTGCAGTTGTTGTTTTACTTACTCTGATACGAAACACAAATCCAAGGGTTAAGATTCACCAGGCCATGAGGTTTTTCTTTATCTGGATGAACTTATTTGCTGTTATTGCAATCATTCTGGGAATGTTTGGAATTTAAAACATAATAAATTGGGTTTTAAGGATTTTATTTTTAAGAAATCATTGTGGTTGTTCCATTTCGGTGGTGCATCGTGTAATAATTGCGATATCGAAATATTGGATTGCCTGACACCAAGGTATGACGTAGAAAGATTCGGGATGCTATTGGTTGGTACCATCCGGCATGCTGATGTTCTGTTGGTTAATGGTTCGATTAACCAAAAAGACAAAAGCAGACTTTTGGAAATCTACAACCAGGCACCAAAACCCATATTGGTGGTTGCTATTGGTGCATGTGGCTGCACGGGAGGCATATTTGCTGAAGGGAATACATTTGCCGGCCCGGTTGATAAGATCATTCCTGTTGATGCTTATATTCCGGGTTGTCCGCCAAAACCTGAAGCCATACTTGCAGGTATTATGAAACTTCTGAACAAGTAAGAACGATGCATGAATGAAACAAATGCTATTTTAGCAGACATAAAAAAGAAATTTGGACCGCGAGTTTCTCAAACAAATATCAGGAATGAAAAGAGGGTTTCCTTAGTCATCCCGCGGGAGGCTTTATTGGAAATTGCGGAATATCTTCATCATGTTGTGAAACTCCGGTTCATTATTGCTTCAGCATTGGAATCGAAGGCTGGTTTTGAGATTTACTATCATTTTTCAAACGATGAAACCGGCCTGATTTTGAACCTTCATGTCATCCTCCCGGGGAAAGAACCTGAAATCCAATCCCTGACTTCCTTATTTGAAGCAGCCAATTGGATTGAAAGAGAGATACATGAAATTCTTGGTATCACTTTTCCTGGTCATCCAAACCTTGAAAAGCTAATTTCAGAAGGAAATTGGGCAGAAGGGGTTTATCCGTATAGGAAGAACTATTAGAACATAATTTTACAAATTGATTAAAAAAAAATTAAATTTTCAGATTTCATAAAT
>JAUWBB010000370.1 GCA_030605195.1 Bacteroidota bacterium | reverse complement strand
CTGATACTATGAGAAGAATCAATATCTTCATGAGCGATCAGGTAATAATTAGATACTGTTTTCTTCAGTTAATAAGGGAATTTTGACAATAACTTACATGTGAGGATATACAATTCAACTGAATTATTCCAAACTCGTAATTGTTTAAACCCTCTATTAATGTTTTTTCTTTCCATTATTCCATCCTTCCATTCTTCCACTATTCCACTATTCCATTATTCCTTTTTTCCCCTGTAGAAATAGCTCCTTCATCGCATTTCACATGGCAGGCATTATTCCATTATTCCACTATTCCATCATTCCATCATTCCAAAAGACAATTGAGACATAAATAGCTAAATTACAGCATCATAGATCCAATTTATATATCAAGTTCAAATTAATTAATATCATGTTCTTTAATTTTCCTGTATAGTGTTCTTTCAGAAATACCTAACTCTTCGGCAGCATATTTTCGTTTTCCATGGTGCTTATCGAGAGCCTTCCCGATTAATTCAATTTCTTTATCCATCAGAGATAAGGATTCTTCCACAATCTCCTCCGTATCCTGTATTTCCGATCTGTCCGGCTGCACTTCAATTGTTTTGGCAGGTTCTTTTACAACCGTCGAATCTATACTTTGATAAAGCTTATGAATTAGCTGGGCATTGCTTTCACTCACATCCACCTGATCCACTCCTTTCTGCAAAACATCAACAACTAGTTTCTTTAAATCGTTCATATCATTTTTCATATCGAACAGGATTTTATATAAGATCTCCCGCTCGGAAGAAAAAGGTTTTTGATTTTCACGCTGAATAATTGCAGGAAGTTTAACTGATTGATAATCTGGCATATAGCTTCTTAATGTTTCGACACTGATTTCCCTGTTTTTCTCAATTACTGAAATTTGTTCAGTAACATTTTTTAATTGCCGGATATTCCCCGGCCATGAATAGTTTAAAAGAATATGCCTGGCTTCTTCTATCAAGCTGACAGCCGGCATCCGGTATGTTTCTGCAAAATCATATGCAAACTTTCTGAACAACAGGTAAATATCCTCACCTCGTTCCCGCAGAGAAGGAATAAATATGGGAACTGTATTTAATCTGTAAAACAGATCTTCCCTGAATTTCCCTTCCTTAGTAGCGTAAGTAACATCAATATTTGTGGCAGCAATAACACGGACATTCGTTTTTTGAACTTTCGAACTGCCAACCCGTATAAACTCTCCCGTTTCCAAAACTCTTAACAGGCGGACTTGTGTTGCCGATGGCAGTTCCGAGACTTCGTCAAGGAAAATTGTTCCCCCGTTAGCCACTTCGAAATACCCTTTTCGGCTATCCGATGCACCTGTAAAGGCTCCTTTCTCATGTCCGAACAATTCAGAATCAATCGTACCTTCAGGAATTGCTCCACAATTTATGGCAATATATTGCCTGTGTTTACGAGCACCATATTGATGAATGATTTGCGGAAAGACTTCCTTACCCGTACCGCTTTCCCCTGAAATCAGCACCGATAGATCAGTAGTTGCAACCTGAACCGCGATATCAATAGCTCTGTCCAGACCAATATAGTTCCCGATAATACCAAATCTTTGTTTTATCTTCTGTATATCTTTCATTTAAATGCCCGTATACTTTTTGACAAAATGCGAAATTAACAATTTAGTAACAGTCTGCCAAAAGAGTACCATGTAAGGAACAAAATATGTAAATTCGTGCTGTTTATGGTTCTACTAATACCATTTGTATATGAAATTCATTGGAATTATCCCCGCCCGGTATGCTTCAACCCGTTTTCCGGGTAAGCCTCTCGTGGATATTGGCGGAAAACCCATGATCCAAAGGGTTTATGAACAAGCCTCAAAGGCGCTGAATCTAATTATCGTAGCAACCGATGATGAAAGAATAAAACAGGCGGTTGAAAATTTCAACGGCCGTGTTGTTATGACCTCAAAATATCACAAAACAGGTACAGACCGGTGCGATGAAGCCATACGGATCTTTCGGAAAGATCATTTTGAAAATATCGATGTTGTTATAAACATACAGGGCGATGAACCTTTTATCCAGCCGGAACAACTGAAACAATTAACGGAATGCTTTGAAGATCCTTCAACACAAATTGCGACTTTAATTCAGGAAATAAGAATGAAACAGGATATTTTTAATCCAAATCTACCAAAGGTTGCAGTAAACCTTAATAATGAAGCCATTTATTTTAGTCGTTCTCCAATTCCTTTTATACAAAATGAACCCAAAGACCGGTGGGTGTCTTCACATACATTTTATAAACATATTGGCATCTATGCATACCGTATCGACATTTTACAAGAGATAACACAACTTCAGCCTTCGTCACTCGAGGTAGCTGAATCGTTAGAGCAAAACCGCTGGATCGAAAATGGGTATACCATCAAGGTGAAAGAAACAAATTTTAAAAGTTTTCCGGTTGATACACCTGAAGATCTTGAAAAAATAAAAAAACTCAATTTATTTTAAATATTCACCGGGTGACTCGAAGTCACCCGGTGAGTGGCTAGTACAGAAATCCGAAGAGCCAGAGTGGGATATGGTTTTTATAGCCTGTTTCAATGTATTGCAGCAACAGTGTTGTTTTTCCTACACCACGGCTTCCTTTTATCCCGATCAGCTTGTCAGGTGTATCCAATAATTTGATCTGATCCCTGATGTGTTCTGTCGTAACCGTTTCTATAAGCTTATCCGAGTATTCAAAAATCTCTTTCGGTCATACTCAAGATTTTCCAGGTAGAAACATGTATCCTGCAAATTATTCGTATCCAGAATAAGATTATAGAAAATCAGATCATCGGAAACCTGCAGCCTGAAATGATCAGAATTTTCGTTGCCTTTCCATGAAAAAATTACATCTATAGCTACTGTATCTTCATTTGAAGGTGACAGGGTTAATGGGACAGCGGGGAAATTACCAGGTAGGCCGGTTATGAAATGGGCCGTATCCGACCAGGCACTGAATCCTACATCATTCTTACTTCTTAATCTCCAGTAGTAAACCTGATCTGACTCAAGAGAATCTACCCTGTAGGAATCTGCAG
>JAUWBB010000317.1 GCA_030605195.1 Bacteroidota bacterium | reverse complement strand
AGTTCAACCTTATAATTACCTGTGGACGGATGGGCAGACAGGGCAAACTGCCGGCAACTTATCAGCCGGAGATTATTCTGTAACTCTCGTTGACGTTCTTGGATGCACCTGGATCGAAAACATTACTATTTTTGAACCCCTGGAAATAACAACGGATTTCCAGGTAACAGATGCCAGTTGTCCCGGCATTCCTGACGGCGCTATTATATTAACTATTATTGGGGCAGCCTCTCCGTATACGGTTCTGTGGTCGGATGGCAGTACCACTGAGAACCTGACAAATATTGCAGAAGATACTTATAAAGTTGTGATTACAGATGCTAATCCGTGTACAAAGACTGACTCGGTTACTGTCGGTATCATTGGTGAGGATTGTGTGTTTCTTATTCCATCAGTTATAACTCCAAATGATGATGGTAAGAATGATGTCTGGATAATAGATAACATAGAGATTTATCCAAATACGAGAGTTGAAATATTTGACCGTTGGGGTAAGTCGGTTTATGTTTCAAAGAATGGTTACTGGCCGCCCTGGAATGGAAAGTATAACGGTAAGGATTTACCTATGGATTCGTATCACTATATCATTGATTTGGGTGACGGTTCTAAACCAAAAGTTGGAACTATAACGATTATTAGGTAAAATTTGATTAAAACCAATTATATTTAAACTTAATGAATTGCAGAGAAAGGATAATTATTATAGTCATCAATTTTTTTATGGTTGTTGTTGTTGGTAATTCCCAGCAATTACCGTTATACAGCCAGTATATGATGAATAAGTTTTTATTGAATCCTGCCATAGCCGGAAGTGACGGGTATACTACAATTAATTTAACAGCTCGTGAGCAATGGGTAGGTTTTAACAATAATGCGCCAAAAACACATGCTATCAGCGCTCAAACCAGGGTATTAAAAACAAGTCATATTTCAAAATCAACCTCGGTTCAAAGGAAGGTCAGACGGCCTTCGAAGAGCGGACGTATCGGTATTGGAGGATATATTTTTGATGACAAGAATGGAATAATTAACAGGACCGGGTTCCAGCTTACATATGCCTATCATATTGATTTAAGCAAAAATATACAAGGTTCACGCCGGTTATCCTTCGGGATTTCAGCAAATGCGTTTCAATTCAAACTCAACGAAAAAGGAATTCTTCCTTATGATATTGATGATGAACTCCTTATGAATTATGACAGAGTGATGTTTGTACCGGATGCTAATTTTGGAATTTATTATAATACAAAGAATTATTATGCCGGTTTTTCCGCCCAAAATCTTTTCAAGTCGGCTCTTCAACTAGGGAACGAGGGTGAAAGTAATTACCATATGCTCAGGCATTATTACATCATGGGTGGTTATACATTTGAACTTCCCAGTACTGATTTTTCAATCCGGCCATCGGTATTAATAAAATCATCAGAGGATTTACGCAGTTTCCAGGTTGAATTATCGATGCAAGTTTTTTACCAAAACAATTATTGGGGTGGTATTTCATTCCGGAGTTCGGATGCGTTAATAATAATGGCGGGTTTAAAGGTTGAGCGGTACTATTTTGGTTATGCGTTTGACTATGCTTTAAGTGATATAAGAAAACACAGTTTTGGTTCTCATGAATTCATGGCTGCAGTGAAATTTGGAGATAATGCCAGAAGATACCGCTGGTTAGACAGGTACTAGAAAGTCAGGGTGAAAACAGTTTCTTTTTCCGGTTCAGAAAAAGCAGTAATGGTGCCTCCATGTAACCGGAGTATCTGCCGGGACAAGCTGAGTCCAATACCTGAACCCCTCTGTTTGGTTGTAAAAAATGGGATAAAGATTTTATCCATTACCTCCCTGATGATTCCCTGGCCGTTGTCGATAACCTGCATGGTAACACGACCTCTCTTATTTTGATATGCTTTGAAGAATATTCTTCCACCTTTTCTGTTTTCCAATGCATGGATCGAGTTTTTAATCAAATTAATCAATACCTGTTCAATAAGTTTTTCATCGGCAGAAACTTCAAGGTCTTTTGGTTTAATTTCAACTTTCAGGTCAATGGTTGATTGTTTGATTTCTTCTTCCATCAGAAGAAGAATATTCTTGAATAGTTCGCTAATTCTGATGATCTGGAAATTAGGTTTGGGTATCCGGGTCAAATTCCGGTAGGTATTTACAAAGTGGAGTAATCCTGTACTTCTTTTATTTATCGTTTGGAGAGCTTGCTGGATTTCTTCTACGGTTGCCATGTCTATTTTTAGAGTACTGGATTCAGCAGGTCTGTTTGAAATTTCTTTAAGCATGATATCCAGTGTCGAGGATAAGGAAGCAATGGGAGTAATGGAATTCATTATTTCATGTGTTAATACCCTGATTAATTTTTGCCAGGCTTCTGTTTCTTGCTCCTCAAGGACATTTTGGATATTCTTTATTGTCGCCAGGATGATCAGTTTATTATGGATCTTAAACTCGGTGGCATATATAGCCAGTTGAAGTATATCATCTTCATCCTGAACTTTTACCAGTGTGTTTTCCCCAGGTTTCAAATTCAGAAGGCAATTTACCAATTCTTTACTTAAGTGTTCGAGCGCTTTTATGTTTTTCAGATTATGAACCTGGAATAACTTTTTTGTTGCCTTATTGATCATTTCCACTGTCCCGTTCTTTTGATAAGCCAGGATACTAACGTCGATGTTTTGAACAATACTTTGTAAATAGTGATAGTGTTCTTCTTTTTCAGATCTGATTTCCTGAAAATCTTTTATTACATTGTTAAATGCCTTATTCAGTGTATCAAAGGAGGATCCCATACCTTCAACCTGGAAAGACCGGGTAAACTCTGAAAACCGGATCGATTCCAAAAAGCTAGCCAGATGCCGGTTGGTTTTATCAACATAACGTATAAGAGAATATATTTGGTAGAGGATAAGAAAACCAACCAGAAAAGAAGTAACATGAAACTGTGTTGTGAATGTATAGAAAAACAGAAATATTGTTGCGGAAAGCAACAATATCCTGATAAATATTATAACTCTGAAGTTTTTATAAACCATATTTTTCCATCCTTCTGTAAAGGGAGGTTCTGGTCAAACCGAGATCAGTTGCTGTTTGGGTGATATTGCCCTGATGTTGTTTTAAAACTTTTTCAATGATGTTTTTTTCAATCTCATCGAGGTTGTAAGAGTCGATTTCGAAGTCTGCCACTTTCTTTTTCTTTGGGGTTAGAATAAAATCTTCGGGTTGCAGTATTTCCGAGTCGCTCATTATAACTGCTCTTTCAATTGCATGTTGTAGTTCCCGGACATTCCCGGGCCAATGATACTGGTTGAGGGTTTTAAGAGCGGCAGAACTTAGTCCTCTTATTGCTTTTTTATATTTTTTCGAATAGTTCTTCAGGAAATGAGCAGCCAGCAGTGGAATATCACCCGTTCGTTTCCTTAATGGTGGTAAATGGATCTCCACTGTATTTACCCGGTAAAGTAGATCCTGGCGAAAGGTATTATCATCCACCATTCTATGAATATCATTATTTGTTGCACAAATTAAACGTACATCAACCTGAAGAGGATTGTTGGCTCCAACGCGGGTAACCTCCTTTTTTTCGATGACGGTTAACAATTTAGTTTGAAGAGGCACTGTAAGGTTTGCAATCTCATCAAGAAATAATGTCCCTCCTGAAGCAATCTCAAATCTTCCTGCCTTTTCATTTTTCGCATCGGTAAACGCACCCTTTTCATGTCCGAATAATTCACTTTCGAAAAGTGTTTCACTGATGGATCCCAGGTCAACACTGATAAATATTTCATCCTTCCTCAAAGAGTTTCGGTGCAAAGCCCTGGCAACCAATTCTTTTCCTGTTCCGTTTTCTCCAAGGATCAAAATGTTCGCATCGGTTTGAGCTACTTTCTGAATGGTGGAAAAAACGGAAGCCATTTCAGGAGAGGTTCCGATAAATTCATGAAAAGGCTGATCTAATACTGCGCTAATTTCCTTTT
>JAUWBB010000151.1 GCA_030605195.1 Bacteroidota bacterium | reverse complement strand
GTTAATGAAAAACTGAAGTCTTTGGGTTAGATTTCCTTCGATCTCGGCTTCGGTTATTTCAATACTATCAATTTTTGCCTGGTTTAGTAATAGTTTACTGAAAAGAAGGTCTTCAATAACTTCGCATCTTAGTTTTGAAGTGGGTGTTCTGTTACCCTGGTTTTTTAACTGCAGGGTTTGGTTCTCAACATCCGATTGAAGGATTATATTGTTTCCAACCACTGCAACAACCTGATCAATAATTTTAGTCTGTGCTCTCAGTGACAGGGAGGAAACAGTAACTAATATGAATAATAGAAAAATTCCGATTTTTTTTCTTCTTAACATATCATTTAAATAAATTTCTGTTTAATGTTTATTTATTGCCATATTAATTAAGAAACGCTCTACTAATGATCTGCAACCCGAATTAGTAAATTTCAAATTCATCGCGGTTTAACGCATCATTATAAATATTATTCTCCAATTCTTTCAGAAATTCTATTTTCCTGTTGGTAAGGATTATTGTTTTTATATCATTTTGCACGAATTCAACGGGTGAAACAGCACCTTTTAACGTGAGGCCCCGTAGATGAACAAAGTAATGATATAACGAGTCTTGTGTTTCAATATAATTGTTTCGGTTTAAAAATCTTTCCTGATCAGGGATTATAACCGGTAATTCTTTTAATAATTTATTAAAAGATATCCAATCTTCATTAAAATAATCAAACTTTTCAGCATACTGGTAACAATAACTCTCCAATTGTGTTAAATCCTCATCGTTGTTGGATTTATACCATTGCTTAACTTTGTTAAGATTTGGGGCATCAATTAATAATTTTACGTACAAAGCTTTAACAATATTTTGTTTCAGGATAAAATTTGAAGGGTTTTCCCTGTAAAATGCTTCGATTTCGTTTTCTGTTACAATGGTGTCCAACTTCTGCTTGATCATTTCCTGTTCGTATTGATATATGATCAGGGATGCCCTGGTTTCTTCGAGTTGCTTATTCACTTCTCTTTGTTTGGCTACTGTCAGGTTCAGTTCAGCTTTTTGAAGGATCAATTGCTTTTTGATCCATTTTTGGATGTATTTTTTAGCGATGATGGCACTGTCTTTTGCTGACAGTTCATAGGAAAAGAAATCAGGGATATCGGAAAGATAGAGATATTTATCTCCTACCGTTGCAATCGGATCCCCACCATTATTCGAATGATATGTCGAGCAAGAGAAAATTACCAATAACAGGCTGAATATTACGAAGTTTTTCATACTATATATTGTCTCTGATGGCATATTTAGTGTTTGTTGATAAAGTGGATTAGTGGTTTATGAAAAAGCACCAAAAAACAAAATCCAAATAACAAATAATATTCAAATTCAAAATCCTTAAATTCAAAACTGCCTGATTATTTGAAATTTAGATAATTGTAAATTATTTGTAATTTGTAATTTGTAATTTGTAATTTCATTTTTGTTTATACTTAAAGTTTAAAGACGTATACTATTTAGTTTTGCTTTATTTTCGTTAATAATCCTTTATTCACATTAACCTTATATTTTTCTCTCAATTCCCGGATCCATTGTTTATCAAGGAAATCCTGATAATCAGAGGTTATGATCCCTCTGGTTTCTTCGAGTGGTTTCGGTTGTGGTTTGATAACCCTGCTTATAATAACAATTGTTGGTTTTCCATTGTATTCGAAAACAGGGGTAATACCCTTTTTCCAGTCAATGGAATCTATGATCCCCCGGTCGTCTTTCGCAAATACCCCGTTCTCGATACTCATGTATTTTTCTTTACTGCCGGTGTTGAAATGGTTTAACAAATATGTTTCCGTATAACCCTTTTTCCTTCGATTTTTTAACATTTTTGCCAGTTCTTTTGTTCGGGAATCATTATGACAAGTATAAATGGTTGCCTCAACCCTTTTTCCACACATGTAGTTATTTTTATTCTCCTCGTAAAAATCCCGGAGTCCAACCGTATCCGAAACAGCCTTCGACCAAACCATTTTATCTGTTAGTTCGAATAATAAAATCCCATCATGATATTCTTTCATCAGATACCGGAATTCGGGATATTTTTTTTCGAGCTGACTATTCTCATAATCGAGTATTTTTTCCCCTGTAAAATTATTAAATAATTGATCTACAAATTCCTTAACAGAGTGATACTCTTTACCGGCAACAAATTTTTGGATAAAATTGAAAAAGTCGTTTTGATTATATACCTGGTTTGCGAAACAGAATAGTGGTTGATATAAGGAATTTGCTCTTCGGATATCAAAACCGGTACTGGTTTGAGTATGTTCAACAGTAAAATAAAAGTCTTTGAGTCCGGAAGAATCCAGCTTAAAGTTGTATTCTGCTTTTAGTTTGTTTATTAATGATGTTTTGCTTAAAGCCGAACGTTCGTTTCTGGCAATCCTTCTGGATAGTTCAGGTTTAAGTTGCACGAAGGATTCAAGCTCTTTTCTGTCAAGACGCTTAATGATATGCCATCCGGAAGCTGTTTTAAACGGTTTGGAAAACTCACCGTTCCTTTCCAGGGCAAATGCTACCGATTCAAATTCCGGAACCATCCTGCCTGTTCCGAACCATTCCAGTTCACCTCCTTTTTTAGCCGATCCCGGATCTTCTGAATAATTGCCGGCTAATTCAGTAAATTTTTCTCCTTGTAGTAGTTTGGTATAGATATCATAAATTTTTTCTTCAGCCTTTTTGAAAAATTCAGGCTTTGAACCCCTGGGTACGGCGATCATAATATGGGCAACATTAATTTTTCCTTGTGACTCCCTCTTATTATTTACTTTTAAAATATGGTATCCATACCGGGTTCTAACCGGCATTGAGATTTTTCCAACTTCCAGATTATAGGCTGCCGATTCGAAAGGATAAATCATTCTGAAGGCAGTGATGTATCCTAAATTTCCACCATTGCTTTTTGCTGATGGATCATCCGATGATCCCCTGGCAATTGCTTCAAAAGATTCACCCAAAAGGATCCTGTCACGTATTTTAATTGTTTTTTCATAAACACGGAGGGTGTCTTCAGGATTAGGATGGTTAGGCAATTTGACTAAAATATGGCTGATATTTACCTCAGTCTTCAGTCTGTTATATGCCTGTAAAATCAATTTTTCAGTGAACTCCTTGTCGGTTAGATAGGATTTTGCCAATTGACTTCTATACCCTTTAAGTTCCTTGTTGAATGCCGGAATGGTGTCAAAACCAAGGATTTCTGCCTCAATTACTTTCAGTTTAAAATTGATAAACAACTCGAGGTATTCTTCAATGGATTTCTTTTCCAGAACATTATCTCCGGTATTGTTCTTTTTATAGATCCTTTCAAATTCACTTAAGGTAATTGGTTGATCACCTATAGTCATCAGGATTTTTTCATTGGATTCCTGTCCCCAGGTGTAAAGGCTTACTAAAAGAGTAATAATCAATAAACAAATTCCTTTCATCTTATTTTTTCTTTAACTTGATTACCTGCTGTAATTCGGCGCTTCACGCGTTATGGTTACATCATGTGTGTGGCTTTCCATCATACCCGGGTTTGTAATGCGTATGAATTTGGCCTTTTGTAATTCTTCAATATTTTTGGCGCCGCAATAACCCATACCGGCTCTCATTCCACCGGTTAATTGAAAAAATATTTCTGAAAGATTGCCTTTAAAAGGCACCCTTGCTTCAATCCCTTCCGGAACTAATTTTTTTATATCATCTTCCACATCCTGAAAATACCTGTCTTTTGAGCCTTGTTGCATTGCCTCGATGGATCCCATACCACGGTATGTTTTAAACTTACGACCACTGTATATTATTGTTTGACCAGGTGATTCTTCACAACCGGCAAATAATGAACCGGTCATTATGGAATTTGCGCCTGCAGCAATGGCTTTCACGATATCACCTGAATACCTTATTCCTCCATCGGCAATTACGGGTACTCCTGAACCTTTAATAGCACTGGCAACATTGTAAATGGCTGACAATTGTGGAATACCAACACCTGCAATAATCCGGGTGGTACAAATGGATCCTGGTCCGATTCCAACTTTTACCGCATCAGCTCCGGCATCCACAAGGTCTTTGGCTGCCTCGGATGTGCCAATATTACCGGCTATTACATCCATGTCGGGAAAAGATCTTTTAATGTCCTTTAAGATTCCTATAACACCTTTTGTGTGTCCATGCGCTGTATCGATAACGATAGCATCCACATCGGCGGCAATAAGTGCTTCTGCTCTCTTTAGTGTATCGGAGGCTATTCCGACTGCCCCTGCCACACGTAATCTGCCCTTGATATCTTTGTTTGCAGTTGGCCTGTCTTTGGTTTTCGTTATGTCCTTATACGTAATCAGCCCGATAAGCCTATATTTATCATCAACAATGGGTAATTTTTCTATCTTATGATCTTTCAGTATTCCGGCAGCCTGCAATAAATCTGCTTTCTGCGTAGTAGTTACAAGGTTCTCATGAGTCATTACTTCCTTAACCAGGCGGTTCATATCCGTTTCAAACCGAAGGTCTCTGTTCGTTACGATTCCAATTAAGGTTTGGTCGCTATCAACTACAGGAATTCCACCAATTTTAAATTCTTTCATTAAATTCAGCGCATCTGAAACGGTATTGTCTTTTTTAATTGTAATCGGATCGAAAATCATAACGCTTTCAGCACGCTTTACTTTTTTAACTTGCTTTGCTTGCTCATCACGACTCATATTTTTATGAATAATACCTATTCCTCCCTCGCGTGCAATTGCAATTGCCAAATTTGACTCGGTAACCGTATCCATGGCAGCAGATATAATGGGGGCATTCAAAATAATGTTTCTCGAAAAGAGAGTCCGGAGATCAACCTGCCATGGTAAAACTTCTGAATATGAAGGCAATACCAGGACATCATCAAATGTTAAACCCTCGCCAATTATTTTATTTTCAATAAACGACATTTATGTAAATTTGGTTAATTTTAAATGGCGTAAATTAATTAAATTTTGAATATTTATCAGCAAATATTGACTAAATATTGGGGCCATCCCAATTTCCGTACTCTTCAGGATGATATCATTATATCGGTAGGGAACGGAAACGACACATTGGGATTAATGACCACAGGCGGAGGTAAATCTATTACTTTTCAGGTTCCGGCTCTTGCCAAAGATGGTTTATGTTTGGTTATTACTCCTCTTATTGCCCTGATGAAAGACCAGGTAACGAATTTAGTTAAGAGAGGGATAAAGGCAATAATGGTTTATTCCGGGATGACAACAAATGAGATTGATGTTGCATTGGAAAATTGTATTTACGGCGACTATAAATTCCTGTATTTATCTCCGGAAAGGATTGGTACGGAGTTGTTTAAGATTCGTGTTCAGAAAATGAACGTAAATCTGGTAGCTATTGATGAAGCACATTGTATTTCACAATGGGGATATGATTTCAGGCCTTCCTATCTTAAAATTGCAGAGCTGAGAGATCTTCTTCCTGATGTTCCATTCCTGGCTCTTACCGCTACAGCAACACCTGAAGTAGTGGAAGATATTCAGGAAAAATTGCTTTTCAGGAAGAAAAATGTGCTTAAAACAAGTTATGAAAGGAAAAATCTGGTTTATGTCGTTCGGGAAGTTGAGGATAAGCAGAAATATTTGTTGAAAATCATCGGTAACGTTAAGGGCAGTGGTATTGTTTATGTGAGGACGCGAAGAAAGTCAAAGGAAATTAAGGATTTTTTAAAGAATAATCAAATATCTGCAGAGCATTATCACGCGGGGTTGAGCAATAAAATTCGAACACAAAAACAAACAGACTGGACAAGAAGTAAATTACGGATTATGGTAGCTACAAATGCTTTTGGAATGGGTATTGATAAAGCGGATGTCAGATTTGTGGTGCATTTTGATCTGCCCGATTCATTGGAAGCATATTTTCAGGAAGCAGGACGGGCTGGAAGGGATGGAAAAAGAGCATATGCCGTTTTGCTATTTAATTCGGCCGATGAGAAAAAACTCGATCAACAGGTAAAATCTAACTTTCCTGAAATCAGCCAAATTAAGCGTGTTTATGAAGCCCTGGGCAACTATTTACAGATTCCGGTCGGAAGCGGAAAATATGGCGTTTTTGATTTCAATATCGCCGATTTTTCTTCGAAGTATAAATTTAATCTGATTAATGCTTATAACAGCCTTAAGTTCCTTGGTCGGGAGGGTTACCTTGAATTAACGGAGGAAATAAACAATCCCTCCAAAGTGCATTTTTTGACCAACAGGGAAGACTTGTATAAATTCCAGGTAGCAAACGTAAAATTTGACGGGTTCATTAAGCTGTTATTGCGTTCATACACAGGCATTTTTGCCGAGTACGTGAGTATAAACGAACAATCCCTGGCACAAAATGCAAATGTTCATATTGATATTGTTTACCAGTATTTGAGTAAACTAAACAATATGAAAATCATCCGGTATATTCCACGGAAAAAAACACCATTGATCATTTTTACAGAGGAAAGGCTGGATCAAAAATCCCTTTTTATTTCGAAGGAAAATTATAAAATAAGAAAAGAATGCTTTGTTTCACGGATGCAGAGTGTTATAGATTATGCAACAAACCAGGATTTGTGCTGCAGTCAGGTTCTTTTATCATATTTTGGAGAAAAAGACTCAAACCCCTGCGGGAAATGTGATGTATGTAAAAAAGGATCCAAACTGAAACTTGGCAAACAGGAATTTAATTCAATAATGGATAATATTAAAACTCTCTTATGTGAAGAGGCATTATTATTGGATCAATTAGTGGACAGGATTAAGTTTGATGAAAATAAAACCCTGAAGGTGATCCAATGGCTGTTTGATAATGATACTATTTATTATCAGCAGGATGATAGAATTGCGTGGAAGATATGAAAAGTTAATTGTTAAATTGTTAAATTACTCGCTTAGCTCATGAAATCGCCCCGATAGCCATCGGGGCTAAGTTGTTAAATTGTTGTTGATTAATTAGTTATAGTAGCTAATTAGGATTGTGCCAGAAATTATAAAAACTGTTCAAATGAACTAAAATAAACTAAATGCCTAAAATGAGCTAACCTGCCTACGCAAGCTTCGGCAGGCAGGTTTTTAGAGGGGAATAATGGTATTTATTTTTTTGATTCTGTAAGTTTCTATTATTCTATTTGATATTATAGACAGACTCTAATTAGTTAGTATCGGAATTTAACAATTTAGTAATTTAACAATTAACTTTTCATATCTTCCAAGCTATTCTATCATCCTGCTGATAATACATAGTATCATTCTCAAACAGCCATTGGATCACCTTCAGGGTTTTATCTTCATCAAACTTATTC
>JAUWBB010000037.1 GCA_030605195.1 Bacteroidota bacterium | reverse complement strand
TATAGTGAGTCTGCCAGGCAAGGAATTTACATAATAGTATTACAATGAATTTTAAAGAAATATTTGATAAAGCAACAGATAAAACAAAACTTGATTTTTTGTTTGCCATTTTGGAACATAACGAAAAGTTAAAAGACGAATTTATCAATTATGTTGAAACCCAGGGGAAATCCGATAAAACTCCCGCGTACGGGATGTTTGTCTCCGCTATTAAAAATTATGAGCAGGAATGCAGGGAAGAGCTTGAAATAATTGATGTAGAAAACCCTGATTGGGATAGTTACACTCCATCACACAGCGGCTATATTGAAGAATGGGAGCAGTATCAGGAGGCTACCGAACAGGAAATAGAAGCCATTTACCGGTTCTGGCAGAATTCTCTTATCGATACAATTATAGGTCAGAGGATAGAAACAGGACTGGCTATGCTGATTGGAGCGTATGAAGCAAGCCTGAACAGTGAAATTAACGATACGATAGAAAGCCTGGGCGATCCGAATGAGTTTTTGGTAAAGCAGCATAAAGAATTAATGAAATATTATATAGAGAAAATAGAACAGGCTGCAATTAATGAGCATTCAATATTCAGTTCTTTCAGGCTTTTTCTTGAATATTGTGAAAAAAAATATCCCGGAAATGAAAGCTATCCTCGATATTTTGAACCGGTGTTGCTTGCTTTGGCAGAGAAATCGGGAAATCCCGAAACAATACTCCAACAAATAGAAAATTCCGAAGTCAAGAAAAAGTTCCTGCCCCAACTTGTATTGCTTCTGAATAAGTTATGTGGTAACTCCGGTGATTGGTTAAAAAGCGCTAAAGCATATTATCTGGCCGACAATAAAGTGGCCGAAGAACTGCTCGAATACTATCTTGAAAATGACATTGATGCATTCAATCGAACAGCTAATGAACTGTTTGAAAAAGACAAATACAGGTGGGCTAAGTTTCTTGCAGACAAAGTAAGCGAAACTTCCGACAAGGAATTGTTCAAAAATGTTTTCAGGGAATTAACAATAAAGAATGCAAAAATCGAATATTACAGGAAAATTAAAAATATCCTGAATGAAGATGAAAAAGAGCAGCTTATTAATACCGTTTACAGCAAGCCCTTTAAAGTTCAAATCTTTGAAGAAGAAAAGCAATACGACAAAATAAAACAGATAGTAGAAAAAAATACCGATTCATGGGATTTTACAGAACTCATTAAACCCATACTGAATGTTTACCCTGATTTCTGCTTTATAACAATTCAAAACAAAGCTCTTAAAACAATTGAAAATGAAAGAGGAAGAAATGTTTATGCCCGGATTGCCGAATGGCTGAAACTTGCTAAACTAATTCAGTCCTACGAAGACCGGGCCAGGGAATTAATCATGAAATTGTATAACAACAAACCCAATCTCCCGGCTTTAAAAGATGAATTCAGAATAGCGGGTCTGGTTTGATTTTTATTAGGAGTAAATATTCTGAAACATTTTTAAAACATGAAGAAAGTATCAGGTAATAGTATGCAACAACCGCACCATTATTTCTGGTTGAACCCATACAGGGAAATGGCATTTACCCGTTGCCCGAAATGTGAAGGAAAAACCAAGATCAGGAAAAAGCGACTTGTAATTGATGTGCTCAATAAAACCTTATTGTTCGCAAATGTTACAAACAAATACTGCCCCAAATGTGATTTGATCATTACCGGTCAGGGAAAAATTGAAAATATACTTAGTCAACTGACTTTCTTTGATGAAAGAAGTATCAGGCCCGATGACTATTTTATCTTTGGCACAATCGAGAGGGCCGATCATAACAAACACATGAACCAGGGGCCTTATCCATCTGACTGCATAAAGCTTGTAAACCCTTTTATCGACAAACTGCTTTTCAAAATCAGGCCGGCGGGCTGGTATAAAGATAAGTAAACAATATAAAGCAAAATATAATAAAAACTATCTGACATGGAAGAATTTGAATCACAGGGTAAATGCATATTTTGCGGTAGTACTTTCTCAGGGAAGAGCATTGCAAGCCACCTCAATACTCACTTATTCCAAAAACAAGGGTTGGATACTGGTAAACAACACGGACAATCTTATCATATCAGGGTTGAAGCCGGTAGTATGTTTTTGCAGTTACTGCTCGATGGTGGAATAATATTTAAAACATTGGATCGGTTCCTGCGAAATATCTGGCTCGAGTGCTGCGGACATCTTAGCGAATTTTCTTATAAACGGGAAGAAGTCCCGATGAGTAGAAAAGTTGACGCGGTGTTTTATAAAGGGCTTAAACTTGATTATGTTTACGATTTTGGTACCTCAACAAAACTTGATATTAAAGTGCTTGAGGTATTTTCCATGGCTGCCGAAAAAAAGATTGTATTGCTATCGCGAAACGAGCCTTTAGAAATAATGTGTGATATATGTGGCAAAAACCCGGCCCTGGAAATGTGCACAATTCACGATTGGGATGCCTTTTGCGAGGATTGTATTCCTATACATGAAGAAGAATGTGAAGACTTTATCGATTATGCCTCCAGGCCGGTTGCAAACTCTCCCCGAATGGGCGAATGCGGTTATACCGGGGGAAGTATTGATGTTGAACGAGACGGAGTATTTAAGATGGAGTAACACGCGTTTTAAAATAGAATTGATAATAGAAAACACGGCGGAAAATTTATTGCCGGTAAACTACCAGTACGAAGTGTCAGCGTGGATATACAATACCATTCACATGGGGGATAAGATAACCTTGTAATAGTACTTTTAATAAAATAAGTTCAAAATGAAAACAATAGTAGTAACACCGAAAAATGAAAAAGACTTTGAATTTCTTTCTGCATTGCTTAAAAAACTGAGGTACGAGGCAGAGATTTTATACGATGAAGATAAAGAAGATATGGGATTATTAAAGGCAATGCTCGAAGAAAAAAAAGGTGAATATGTTTCTGAAGATAAAATAATGAAAGCACTTGGTAAAAAATGAAGGTATTATACGAAAAATCTTTTTTATGATAATAACACCGCCATTATAACCAAGTTCCTTAACAGGAAAAATATCTACAAATTTTTCCCGTAAAAACTAAATTGTCATGATTCATGCGTTTTAAAATAGAATTGGCATTGGAAAACCAGGCTGAGAATTTATTGCCTGTCAATTATCAGTACGAACTTTCATCGTGGATATACAACATATAGTAATTTATAAGTAAATTTATATGGATAAATTTAAACTCAAATAGCTTATTTATGAGAATACATTTAAACTTATCAAAGAACACTAAAACAGTTACATTTAACTATCAACATAAATTAGTAGGAGCTTTACATAAATGGATTGGTGGGAATATTTGTCACGACAAATTATCTCTATATTCATTTTCTCAATTGCAAAGAGGGAAAAAAACAGAAAACGGATTGAATTTCAGTAACGGAGCAAATTGGTTTATCAGTTTTTATGATAATTCAATGTTGAAAAAGATCGTGTTAAGTATAAAAAAAGACCCGGAAGTATGCTTTGGAATGAATGTTAAGTCAATAACTATCCAAGAAACACCTGATTTTACAAATATAGAATATTTCAAAGTAGCAAGCCCGGTTTTTATAAAAAGAACCATCGATGGAAAATCGAAACATTACATTTATTCTGATGCTGAATCCTCTGAACTGTTAACAAAAACTTTACAAAATAAAATGAAGTTGGCAAGCATTGAGGACGAAAACTTGAAAATTGAATTTGACAAAAATTATAAAAACATTTCAACAAAACTGATAGATTATAAAGGAATTAAAAACAAAGCAAGTTGGTGTCCTATAATAATACATGGAAAACCGGAAACAAAAGCTTTTGCATGGAATGTGGGTGTTGGAAATTCAACAGGTATCGGTTTTGGAGCATTAATTTAAACGAGTGAAATTATGAAATTTTTTATTGTAAAATATACAGGACCATTTGGTTTTATTAAACCCTGGACAGCAGTTAGAGACGAAGAAGTTTATAGCCAGCAATTTTTAACACCTTCGATTGTAGGTGGAATTGAACGTAAGTTATTTCCTGAATTATTAAAAGAAGAATGGGGGATTTATAAAATCAAAGGACATAGATTATCGTATTCTCAGATTTCACAGCAACAAGAACAAACACAGCCTCGCGGATGGAATGAAAAAATGCGTGGTAAGAACAAAGAATATTCAAGACCTTATGCAATATTAAATAGGGGCGTTTTGGTAAATCCGGTTCTTTATCTGGCTTTTGAAACAAAAGAAAATGCTGAAAGGGCAGAAAAACAACATGTTTGTTTAGCACGAAATGAAGATATTCTATATCCCGAAACTGGAATAATGGAAATTTCAGAACAAGAATTTGAGCAAAATGAAGAACTATTTAGCGGTTTTGAGCTGGTTTTTGAGAAAAATGATGATGCCTTTCTCGTTGGTTATAACCGAATGAATAATAACAAACCAATGTATGGTTGGTTAAGAGTAGTTGGTAATCCTGTAAAAAATGTTTACTAATGATAGTGTGCGAACACATAAAAGCAAAAGGGAAACCTGACTTTACACCTTTGCATACTCATTTACATCATGTTTTTCTTGCAATAGAAAAAGTAGCTGACTGTTTGGGTTTTGATAAAGAAATTGCACGTTACGGGGCTATTTTGCACGATATTGGCAAAGTAAGTCCAATATTTCAAAAACGGTTATCACCTGATTATAAAAGAAAAGATAACGATAAACCTTACAGGCATGAGTTAGCGTCATTATTTTTTCTCTCTCTATTTGATGAAGCAATTCACCCGCAATTAATTGAAATGGTCGTAGCACATCACAAATCTATTGAGAATGACACTCGAAATAGCGGTATTTTGGATTTAGAGGAAAATATTGAAGATGTTGTAGCATTGCACAGTTCGGATTGGGAAATTTGGTCAAAAGACGCACTTAAAATATTGGCTTCGTTCGGAATAAAAACACATGAAATTACAATCCATGAAGCAGAAAGTAATTATTATAAAGCCTTAGATTATGCAGAAAAAATGGTTCATAAACAGGGCTTTTCCGAATGGAAAGGTTTATTGATGGCAACCGACCATTTTGCATCTGCAATGATTGATGAAACAGAAAAACAATTACCAAAATTATTCAAAACGCCTAATCTTAATTTTTTTGAACGAAAACACGAATTGTATCCACTTTCATTAATTGATACAAGTTCGGATAAAAAACATACGCTTGTTGTTGCGAGCACCGGTGCAGGAAAAACAGATTTTTTGTTTAGACGATGTAAAAAAAGAGTTTTTTACACCTTGCCCTTTCAGGCTTCAATAAATGCAATGTATAAACGTGTCGCAAATGATTTAAAAGAGACAAATCCCGATTTAGATATTCGTGTTTTACATTCGGCATCACGTGTTGTAGTCAAAAATAAAACGATTGAAGAAAAAACATTACAAGGTTTAGTTGGTTCATCTATAAAAATACTTACGCCGCACCAAATTGCATCAATAATTTTCGGAACACGAGCATTTGAGGCAACCATTCTTGACCTGAAAGGAAATGATGTTATTTTGGATGAAATACATACTTATACTGAAATTTCACGCGCAATTGTAATAAAAATTGTTGAAGTATTAAACAAGATAAGTTGTAGATTACATATCGGAACAGCTACCATGCCCACAGATTTATATAATAAAATTTTGAATATTCTTGGAAAAGGGAATGTTTATGAAGTAAATTTACCTAAAACAGAATTGGATAAATTTGACAGGCACATTGTTCATAAATTATCAAATTGGGCAGATGCTGATACTATTGTGAAACAGGTAATTGAGGAAGATAAAACAGTTTTAATTGTTTGTAATCGGGTAAAATCGGCTCAAGAAAGATATGATTATTTTAAAGAAAAATACAATGTTCCAAATTTGCTAATTCACAGCCGTTTTAAAAGAGGTGATAGAAATGAAAAAGAAAAACGATTGGTGGGATTAGATGAAAACGGAGAATCAACAAAAGAATTCAATACATCAGACAAAGCATGTTTAGTTGTGGCTACTCAGGTTGTTGAGGTGAGTTTGGATATTAGTTTTGATTTAATGATTACAGAAACAGCACCGTTAGATGCACTAATTCAACGGTTTGGACGTGTAAACAGAAAACGTTCATCTGAAACTATCGGAAAACAAAAGCCTGTTTATTTAATACCGCCACCGGATGATAAAAAAGAAGCATTGCCATACGACTTGGATATTTTAAAAGCAAGTTTTGATGTATTACCTGACAATGAAGTTCTATATGAAAGAGATTTACAAGAAAAAATTGATACTGTTTTTCCCGAAGTTGATGTAATGGATATTGAACAACATTCAATTTTTAAATCTAATGGTGATGTAATTATCAATAAATTAACGCACAGACCAAAATCATATTTGTTAGAATTGCTTGAAATAGATAGTGTTAGTTGCATTACTGAAGATGATATTGAAAACTATACGCAAGCAAAATTTGAAGAAAGAATGATGATGGAAATTCCTGCAAGATATTGGTCTGTAAAGGATTTTGCACAAACACCTTACGGAAATAAACCGTTTATTGTTCCTAATCATTCATATAATACCGAAAGTGGGTTTGACATAGATAAAGCCAAACAAAAATTCAATAAAAATGATAATTTTGTATAGAAGAATAAGCCTATGATAACAGTAAACATCGGGCGGACATTTTTGAAAGCCTACAACAAAAAATATATAAAGAAACTTACTGCCAAAGAGTTTTTTGAACAGGAATTTTTAGAAGTATTTTTTAATCATCCAAAATATCTAATGTCTGGTGGAAATTCGCCATTAGAAAATCCAAAAATAAAATGGAAAAAGGGAGAAAGACCAAACAAGGCAAATAGAGCAGAAAGAATAAAAAAGACAATTGAAAAAATTAATTCTAATGCTTTTGATGCTAGTGTAGCAATTGGATTTCCGGCTTCTGAGGAAAAGGAATTTGCCCCAACTTCCGGCCTGGTTACAAATATTACCAACCAATATATTGTTGACGACAAATATCTTTCATGGATAGGAAGTGGTTTAAGTGTTGGTGTTGCTGGTGGACTTTCTATATTATTTGACCAATCCGATATTCTTTTAAAAACTTTTGAAGGCTGGAAAGTGTATCGCAAGTTTTTAAATGACCCTACGCTTGAAAAATTAGCCGGAAACAAAATTACAAGCTGGAACGGGCAATGGTTAAGTTATGCCTTTAGCAAAAAATATAGAGATACTTTTGATTACGGTTATTTAAACGAACTCGGCTTTTTTAAGCTTGATAAAACAACTTTGGTTATTAATACCGTGAAATGGAGTAAACTATTTTTTAATTTATCTCGACAATTTCCAAAAGATACATATACTGGTTATGTATTTAGTTTTGGACAAATGAACAAAACATTTGGGTTTTTACCCTTCAAGTTTCAGCAAGCACAAAAACCAATATTCTTTTATAAGAAATTATTTGGAGAAAATGCAGCGATTCACGATGCAACAGTTTATGAAGAATTATTTGGACTTAAATTTCATCAAGCATGTAAACTTGGTGCTATTGGGTTACAAGCATTACAACCTGAAAAACTATTTGAAGATATTGCAAAGGATAGAAAATTAGATTTAATAAAATTTAGAACATATAAAATTTGGTTATTAGCTATGATTAATAAAGAAGACACATTACAGTTAACAAGTGAGATTGCAGAAATTTTACACTCGTTTGAAAAAGGTTCCAAAGGAACTGATAGAAAGAATCTGATTGAAAAAAAAATACTTCAATCTGCAAAACGTCTATTTTTAGAACATTGGGAAGAAGTAGTAAAACAAACTTTGCCAGAAGAAAAATTAAAACTAAAAGAAATAAGCGATAAAATATTTTTCATGACGAATGAGGAATTCGGATACTTTATCGTTTTGTTGAAATTAGATTACAGATACCAAGAAAAATAATAATTTGTAACTAATCAGTCCCCTCTGAAAAATTAAAAAGCGGGTCTCTTATTAACTGATTATTAATAATTTAAATTTTTAAAAAAATGAATACAATTTACATCAGAACTCTTAAAAGAGCAGACCATGCAGTTTTTAGTGTTGATAAAGGGCAAAAGATATACTGGGATCCTCAGACCAAGCTACCAATGCCATATTCAAGTGGACAACAAGTAAAACATTCTGTTTTAGACAGATTAAATACTGTATTGAACATAGTTCCTTCGCCTACGACATTTGTTTCAAAAGTTAAAATGAAAGACGGGACATTAGAATTTGATGGTGAGGCAGAAGTTTATGGAATATGTAACCCCTCATTCCCTGACCAATTATTTGGAGGCTGGATGAAAGCAGAAACCGGACATCCTGTGTATAAAAGACGTAGCCCGCTTTCTATTTCTGCAATGCGTGCACTGCATCCGTATTTGGCAGGGGTTAGTGACGAAAACTTATCATTTGACAGAAAAGACCGTTCCAATAATAAAGTAATTGTAAAAATAAAAGAAGGAAATACTTTTAGGGAATTATCAGACGATGAGATTATTGATTATTTGGAAAATAGAGAAAAACAAACAAGTTTAACCAGTAAGTATATTCAAAACCAAAGTAGAGCTTACGGTCTTTTTGTTCAAGATATTGCTATTGATTTAAGGCGTTTATTTACAGTTTCTTTAAATTCATTTGAACCTGAAATTACAGAAGAAACAGAAGAGCAACTTCGTGAAAACGGTTGGATTGAAAGCGAAAATGTATTCGGAAAATGCTTGGTTGCGCCGAAAGATATGCAAGATAAATTAATACCCGCCTTGGCAGATTCTATTATCAATTGGGTAATAACTTCAAACCAATCACGAACATTCAGTCTTATGGAAACTCTTGCAGTTTCTATAAGTGATAATGCCAACAAAATTGCAGGTAGTATCAGAGCAAAACTTAGTGAAGGAGAAGATAAAAAAGCAACCCCGATTATTGAAGAAAAAATGGAAGGCGTTGATACTTTTGTTACACTTCCGGCAGCAGGCTATGTTCTCACAAAAGCAGAAAAAGCTGATGCTTTAAAAGAAGCCGAAGAAAAATTAATTGAAATAATGAATGCTTTTGATTATGAAAATCAATTAGCATAATCAAATAATTGACTCATTCTGATTTTAAATGGCAACTTTGACTTTTCAATTAAACAATAAATCAGACATCCAACTGGTCATAACTCTAATTGAAAGATTAGGAGGTACTATTGATTTTGCTGACAAAATGGAGAACTTTGAAGAAGAAGTTGATAATACCGAACTCTTCGGTATCCTGAATAAAATAGCTGAAAAAGGGGAATTATCTAAATCAATAAAAGACCCTGTTGAATGGCAACGAGAAATAAGAAAAGACAGAATATTACCTTTAAGGGATTAATAAAAATGAAAAACTACATTTCCCACCTGATAGAAGACATGCAACAAGCCGCAAAAAACCTGCCGGCAAAACCATACTATGAAGTACCTGAAGAGTTTAAATGTATCGAATATGTATTTGAGTGGGAAAACGCCGTACCTAAACCCATGCAGGAATGGTTTGGAATTGACAAGATCAGCTTTCCGCCTGCTGAAAAACTGAGCAATGATGAGTTGTATCTCATGGTAAAAGAAATCATTAAGCTTTGGCACGCCTATAATTTCGATCCGGTTTTGCCTGAAAACCTTCCGGCCCGTATCGCGTACCAAACACTTGTCAATTACTTTGACAAACCCGTAACCTGGTTGAGTGAGGGAACTATTGGTGTTGAGTTTTGTGAATACGATACTAAAAATTGCCCTTTCCCATCCGAATATTGCATGTGCAAAGATTTTGAAAATGATATTAATACTGATGCCGATGATTTTGAACCGAATTTAAGTCATGATAATTCACCCGAAATCGCGATTCTTGATCAGGAACTCGGTGAGATTGCTGAAAATAAATTACCGGGGGCGCCCATTGTGGACAAATTAGAAAAGTATGTAAATCAGCTTATCGAAGATTTGAATTTTGCTGTAGAAGAAAGAATAAACCAACCCAATATTCCTGACAATATTGAAATAAGGAGTGCAAACAGCATTATCGACTTAATAAAAAGCCCCTTAAAAACATTGGAAGGTCTTACCGGTATTTCTCAAAGTGTTTTCCCAGATCATATTGACATGAATGGAATTCAAACAAGGGAAGTGTTAAAAGCTATGCTCAAATTGTTAGATGCATATAAACTAAAAATATATTACCCAAAAGAATTGCCGTTTGAATGGAAATACCAGGCCCTTGTAGATGAATGGAACAGTTTCTATGTAAAAGACTTGCCTGATTCAGGATACGATATCGACTTTTGCACGGGAGAACCGCAAACCTGCCCTTTCGGAGAATATTGCGACTGCGGTGATGATGAATATGATTTCAACGCTGATGAACCTCCTGAGCAAGATACAGAAAACAACTCGGGGGAAGATATAGATATGCCTTTTTGATATTTAGTATTTCTTTATTATTTTAGCATGAAAATTAGTAATGACAATACCATATTTTCATGGATGATTTTATCCCACGAAACATAACTGAGAAGTTAAGTTCTTTGCTTTCCTATTTTCCCATAGTCGGTATTACCGGACCACGACAATGTGGAAAAACCACACTTGTTAAAGAGTTTACCAGGAAAAGGCGTGATAAAAAGTATTTATATCTTGATTTAGAATACGATGAAGACTTGGCTAAACTTTCAAACCCGGATTTAGATTAACGGAATTACCAAGTAGTATTTCGATAAATCAACATTGGCTTCATGGCGGGTTTCCCCTATCAATTTTAGCGCCTGATAATAATACTGCAGCAGAATGGCTTAGGAATTTTATCCGTACTTACGCAGAACGTGATATACCAATGCTTGGATTGCCCGGGATAACGAATTAGACTTATGCATATCACCGGCACACATTTCAACTACTACATGATCTGCAAACGCAAACTCTGGTTATTTGCCAATGGCATTACTATGGAATCAACGTCCGACCTGGTAAGTCAGGGCAAATTGATTCACGAAACCACCTACAGGCAACGTTCCGAACGATTTAAAGAAATAGAAGTTAAGGGCGTTAAGATCGACTTTTATGATCCGAAAAACAAGATCATCCACGAAATTAAAAAATCCGACAAACGGCAGGAAGCCCATATCTGGCAACTGAAATATTACATTTATGTATTGGAACAGGAAGGTATTGAAATGGCGTCCGGAGTACTCGAATATCCGAAACTTCGCAAGACCGAGGAAGTGTATTTATCTGATATTGAAAGGGATGAGATAAAACATATCCTGGAAAAAATAGAGAATACAATTCAATCGGATGATTGCCCAAATAAGTTACCGAGGACTAAATGCCGGAATTGCTCCTATTCTGATTTTTGCTGGAGCGGAGAAGACAATAACACAATAGGCTGATTATGAAAAAGACGTACTATCTGTTTAATCCGGGGCGACTGGCACGCAAAGACAACACCATAAAGTTCACCCCGGTCGGTGAAGACGGGAACGACCAAAAACCCCGGTATTTACCGGTAGAGCAGGTTGAAGAACTATATGCTTTTGGAGCTTTGGATGCAAACTCGGCGTTGTATAATTTTCTTGGGAAGAATCAGGTACCGGTTCATTTTTTCGATTATTACGAGAATTACACCGTATCCTTTATGCCCAAAGATGCCCTGCTTTCAGGTAAATTACTGATTGCCAAGGTTGAAAAATACAAGAAAAAAGCAGATCGACTTGAGATAGCTAAAAAAATTCTTGACGGGGCAAGTTTTAATATCCTGAAAAACCTGCGTTACTATAATTCCAGGGGGAAAGTCCTCGATGAAATCATTGAAACTATTGAAAGTTACAGGAAAATCCTGACTGAAGCTAAAGCTATTGATGAACTAATGGGAATTGAAGGCAATATCAGGCGAATATACTACGAAGCTTTCGAACTGATTGTAAACAGTTTCAGCATGCAGGGCCGGTCTTACCGTCCACCTGAGAACGAAGTAAATGCTTTAATTTCATTTGGCAACATGATGTGCTATTCGCAATGTTTAAGAGCTATTCATCAAACCCAGCTAAACCCAACCGTTTCCTATCTGCATCAGCCGGGAGAACGCAGATTTTCACTCGCGCTTGATATTGCCGAGATATTTAAGCCTGTTCTGGTTGACAGGGTAATCTTTAAAGTGTTGAACAAAAAAGAGATACAGACACGTGACTTTGAGCAATCATTGAACAGGGTTATTTTGAAACCCGGGGGAAAGAAAAAATTCATACAGGCTTTTGAAAACCGCTTAACCGAAACCATCATGCACCGGAGCCTGAAACGAAAAGTCAGTTATAAACACCTGATAAAATTAGAATGTTATAAATTAGTAAAACATATCCTTGGAATGGAAGAATACAAACCGTTAAAAATGTACTGGTAATGTATATTATTGCTGTTTATGATGTGGGTGAAAAGCGTGTAGGTAAAATGTTGAAACTTTGCCGTCGTTACCTTAACTGGATACAAAACTCGGTTTTGGAAGGAGAAATTACCCCTGCACAATTGGAAAAATTCAAATTTGAAGCCAACGCTATCATGGACGAAGAAACCGACAGCCTGATTATTTTTAAGACAAGGCAGGAAAAATGGCTCGACAAAGAAATCGTTGGGCAAGAGCGCAGTTCGCTGGATATGTTTCTATAGTTTGGTTGTCGATATATACCTTATGATTGTTTTTTTAGAGAATATATAATAACTTCTCTGCTCATTAGTTCTTTGACATACTGAAATACAAGACAATAAATAAAGTTGTCGATGCTCCGGCATTCCTTTGCTTTTATTGACCGACAACTTTTACCTGTAAAATTTCAAGATTTTAATTTTCATTTTACCTGATAATCAACTATTTTTACGTAGGTTGTCGAACGGCTTATAATCGTACCATAGTGGAATTGAAATAATCCTCAATATCGGAAACAACTTGATAGACAAGCTCTTATAATCGTACCATAGTGGAATTGAAATACCAGAACTCCCTGGGCAGTCTCACCTATCTCCACCTTATAATCGTACCATAGTGGAATTGAAATGGAAAATTAATCCCGTTTGTTGTGCCCTAAGTCCTCTTATAATCGTACCATAGTGGAATTGAAATGACCCCGGCTCTTGTTCAACACCTACTTGAACGTTAATTATAATCGTACCATAGTGGAATTGAAATGAAGAAAAAAGAATAATCATTCTTTCATGAACATCACTTATAATCGTACCATAGTGGAATTGAAATGGATAGTAAAAAAGTCTACTGGATCGTGGATAACGTCTTATAATCGTACCATAGTGGAATTGAAATAATTTACCCGGCAGATTATGATATACTTGGTAATACTTATAATCGTACCATAGTGGAATTGAAATTATTTAAAAGTTCTTCTTGTTGGTCTGGATATCTTTCTTATAATCGTACCATAGTGGAATTGAAATGCCGGATCCAAAGTAATGATAGTAGAAAAAGCTGAAACTTATAATCGTACCATAGTGGAATTGAAATTAACAAAAAAACCTGCGGTCAAGATAATCCGGATTCTTATAATCGTACCATAGTGGAATTGAAATGGCCCAGCAATTGACCAATATCGAACTGCCTGAAAACTTATAATCGTACCATAGTGGAATTGAAATGAATCAGCTATACTGGGACAACGTTCTTAGAACGCTCTTATAATCGTACCATAGTGGAATTGAAATATGTATCTTTGGCAGAGATATGTCATGGAAAGATTCCTTATAATCGTACCATAGTGGAATTGAAATGGTCCACTAATTACACTAATTACACTAATAAAT
>JAUWBB010000166.1 GCA_030605195.1 Bacteroidota bacterium | reverse complement strand
TTTAATCATAACCTTCTCGTCAGACGTCTTCAGTTCGTCTGACGAGTTTTTATTCGAAGAATCTATTCGTACGCCCGCTCGAAACGGACGGATAAAGAGATTTTGTATGTTAGCTCTGTTATCTACAATAATCGAACCTCTACGAGGTTCATCCTTTAACCACACCAACCCGTCGAGCAAACCGGGCAGGCAGGTCCTCCGGACGCTGGCAGGTCTTCAAACCAGAAAAACCTTTTGCGTCCTTTGCGAATGCTTCGTGATCTTCGCGTGAAACCTGA
The DNA here is from genome assembly GCA_030605195.1 of Bacteroidota bacterium. GTDB lineage: Bacteria > Bacteroidota > Bacteroidia > Bacteroidales > VadinHA17 > CAZEWS01. The sequence continues at coordinate 6,403 of JAUWBB010000166.1, read as the reverse complement.
CTTTTGAGACAGCTTTTTCGAAATTTGGAAGGAAATACCGGTACTTTTGCCTATTTACTGTCGTTTGCTGCATCAACCTGATTATCTGCATGGAGTATTTTTTTATCCGGCGCTTTGAATTTGACGTGTAATGGAAATTCGTCAGACCACTTGGAGTGGTCTGACGAATAGCTCATAAATTATGCCTGAAACAACGGTGCTACTCCGGCTGAAATCTTTTCCAATTCTGTAATTTCCTCATTGGTGACAGGCGAATAATTCTGTGCTGTATCTAATGCAATGTCCCAGAATCCAGGGTCTCCCGGTGGAATTGCAGCGGTTACTCCTTGTGACAGAGTGAACCGTACCGAAAGATTTGCCACTTTTTCGTCTTCAATTGGTATATACCACAGTCTGTCATAGGGCTTTTTTGTACCCTCCGGAATTCTTGTAAATGCAAGTGCCTTGAGTGCCAGAATACCCATTTTTTTCTCCCTGGCCTTATTAACCACTTTAGGTCCGAAATTACCCTGGTTCCAGCAAACAAAATTTATTGGAAAAAGTATGGTATCAAAGTCGAATTCTTCCATAGCCAGCAGGGCTGCTTCCTCAGAATGAGCAGAAAATCCAATAAAACGGATTTTCCCTTCTTTTTTGGCTTTCAGAACAGTTTCCATTGCACCCTCCGGGCTAAAAGCTTTCTCAACATCCTCCTTTTTTGTCAAAGCATGCAATTGATATAGATCAAAATGATCGGTTTTTAATTTCTTTAATGACTCATGCAATTCTTTTTCTGCTCCTGCTTTATCACGTTCAAGGGTTTTGCATGCCAGAAAGCATTGATCCCGGTATGGTTTCAGTGCAGGACCCAGGTGTTCTTCGGCATTCCCATAGGATGGTGCAACATCAAAATAATTGATTCCTCTTTCAAAGGCCGATGCAACCATGTTGTTTGCAGTTGCCTGTTCAACTCCGCTGACCAATATACCGCCAAACCCGATAATGGAAAGCTTTTCTCCTGTTTCTCCCAATGTCCGTTTTGGAAATTCAGTTTTTGGGTCATACTTTTTGTTCCTTCCAAAAAGAGGAAAGACAGTTAAGACGATCCCCCCGGAAAGGCATTTTTCGAAGAATGTTCTGCGTTTCATTGTATTTGATATTTAGGTTGTATATGATGGATATTTGGTAAGATAATTCCGAAATTAAAAAAAAACATACACAAGTTACAAACTTATTATTGAATCGAACATTTATTAAACACCCCACCCGACATGATTGTCAACCCTGTCGGGGTTAATTTTACTTTTACTACTTTTGTTAAGAAAAAATTCCTTTAATACATCTCATCGTGATCTATCCAAAAAACTTCGGCAAGAAAGTCGGCTTTGATAAAATCAGGGAAATGATTATCGAAAGGTGCCTGAGTGAATTAGGCAGGCAGAAGGCAGAACAAATGTCATTTCTGAATTCTTTCGATCGTATTAATACCCTGGTTAGTCAAACGGATGAATTCCTTAAGATCCTTCAAAATTCGGAATCTTTCCCTGCTGATTATTTTCTGGATGTTATGCCATTTCTTAAAAAAATAAGGGTCGAAGGTACATACCTCGAAGTTACAGAATTGGTCAATCTACGAAGGTCACTGGAGACTATCCGTGCTATTCTGAATTTTTTTAAAAAAACAGGAAAGGATGAATTTCCGTTTATGACGGATTTATGCCGTGATGTAAAAGTATATCCCTACATTTTTGATTCCATTAACTCAATACTTACCAGACAAGGGAGGATAAGGGATAAAGCTTCCGCGGAGTTGTTAAATATCCGAAAAAACCTTGCTGACAAGCAAAATGCCGTCTCAAAGAGAATGAACGCCATTCTTAAAAAGGTGCAATCCGAAGGTTGGGCAGAACGGGATATTAGCCTGGCAATCAGAAACGGACGAACGGTTATACCTGTAAATGCCAATTATAAGAGAAAAATCCAGGGCCTGATCCATGATGAATCGGCAACCGGTAAAACGGCCTACATTGAACCGGCGGAGATCGTTGAGATGAATAATGAAATCAAGGAACTGGAATATGCTGAAAAGAGAGAGATCATAAAAATCCTGATCCGGTTTTCAGATTCAATCAGGCCATATCTCGATGATCTGTTATATTCGTATAATTTCCTCGGGATCATCGATTTTATTCGTGCCAAAGCTTTACTTGCCCAAAAAATCAATGCGGTAAAACCCGAAATACAGCCGGAATCCTGTTTAGACTGGAAAAATGCTAATCATCCTCTTTTGTACCTGGCTAACCAGAAAGAAAAAAAGAAAATTGTTCCTTTAGATATATACCTGAATGAGAATACCCGGATACTGTTGATCTCAGGTCCGAATGCCGGGGGGAAATCGGTATGCCTTCAAACGGTTGGATTGTTACAATACATGATCCAGTGCGGAATGCTTGTTCCGTTAATGGAAAATTCCCGCATGGGCATTTTTAACAACATTTATATTGATATCGGGGATGAGCAATCTATTGAAAACGATCTTAGTACATACAGTTCTCATTTACTCAACATGAAGTTTTTCATCCGGAATGCCGATCAAAATACCCTCATTCTGATCGATGAATTTGGAACCGGAACCGAACCGGTATTGGGTGGCGCCATTGCAGAATCAATCCTGCGCGAGCTAAATGAAAAGGGAACCTTTGGCGTTCTTACAACTCATTATACAAACCTGAAACACTATGCTTCATCTATCGATGGTATTGAGAATGGCGCAATGCTATTTGACAGTCACAGGATGGAACCTTTGTTTAAACTGGAGATTGGTAAACCGGGAAGTTCCTTCGCGTTCGAAATCGCGCGGAAAATAGGATTACCTGAAGAAATCCTCAAAGAGGCAACCGGAAAAGTAGGAGAGGGGCCTGTCAATTTCGACAAGCATTTAAAAGACATAGCAAGGGATAAGCGATATTGGGAGAACAAAAGAAGCCATATCAAAAAATCGGAGAAAAAGCTGGAAGAGCTTATTGAACGATATATAAAAGAGCTGAATGATATTAAAAAGTTCAGGAATGAAATTATCGGTAAAGCAAACGAGGAAGCAAAGGAGCTTATGGCAGAGGCAAATAAGAAAATTGAAAATACTATCCGGATCATTAAGGAAACAAATGCTGAGAAGGAACGGACCCGTGAAGCTCGCCGCCGGCTTGAAACCTATAAGGAGAAAATTGATAAGAATCAGCTATTAAAGGAGGAGAAAACAAACGGGGCGATTAGCCGGCTTGAAAAAAAAGATCAACAACTAAGGAGAACAAAACCTCACCTGTCAGAAAAAGTAATGAGGGGATTGAGATCATCGAAGACTGAAACAGACATTCATGTCGGTGACAAAGTGAAAATGGTGGGTCAGGAAACAGTTGGTGAAGTGATGGATATTAACAACGATAGTTACCTGGTATCGTTTGGCAATATAATAACAATCCTTCCGGAGAAAAAGCTTATCAAAATCGGTAATGAAGAATATCATAGGGCACTGAAAGCGACAGGTCAGAGCAGGGCTGCCACATGGGATATTGGTGAGCGAAGGTTGAATTTTGTGTCCGAAATTGATGTCCGCGGTAAGCGGGCTGAAAAAGCATTACAAACGGTTATGGAATTTATTGATGAGGCAATAGTGGTTGCAGCAAGGGACTTACGGATACTGCATGGAAAAGGTGATGGAGTACTCCGTCAGATCATTCGTGATTACCTGAAAACCGTCGACCTGGTAAAAACTTTCCGGGATGAACATATCGAACGCGGAGGAGCGGGAATAACGGTAGTAGAGCTTGAATTCTGAAAAAAAGAACCTCGTAAAGCCTGCCTGCCCGTCCGGCCGAGCCATCCCTGCCTGCCGTTCGACAGTTCAGGCAGGCGGGAACGAATTCATTCGGTCAGGAATGACCCGGTCAGGCAGGTATAGCACTACGTTTAATGACCAGATGTAATGTTAAATTCTTTTTCACTAAATTTAATGAAAAAACAGCTTTAAAATTATGATACAGGTTCCGGTAAAAAATCTTAATGAATCCCAGCTACTATCTGAATATAACTCAGTAAGAGAAGAACTCATTGGCATTTCAAAATCCATAAGACAATTTAATCTAACAACAATAACAATAAGTGCTGCTGCCGTTTTATTTACCTTTCAGTTCACAAATCAATGGTTAAGTTTTCTGGGATTTTTGTACACGATTATCTCGTTTATTTATGTTAAAGCTCAAAAGTTTTCTATTAGGAGCCTGGGTATTTATATTGAAGTGTTTATTGAATCAAGATTTAAAGAGCTCAATTGGTATTCAGTAAGATCCGCGATTTCCGGTATAAGCTGGTGGGGTAAAATGGGATTGGATAGCGTAATAATTTTATATGTTTTTTTGTCTTTAATTTGTGCAGTAGCTTTTTATAGGATGTCTATTGAAAATTTTCAACTGAGTTTGCTTTGGAAATTTCTGATTATCGGTATATATTTACTGATATTATTAGGAATGATATTTTTTTATCGTTGGAACAGAGACGAAAAGTATCGTTCCCGTTGGAAAGAAAAATATGCTGAGATATACTCATAATAAGAAATTATTGTAATTCGACATTATGGCCGCGTATATGAAATGTTGGGAATTTCAGGGGGTTCACTACCAAACCATTTGTTTTCGTTTGAAGGACGTATCAGGCCGAAGGATTATGCTGGTGCTATTTATCAATTAATCTTTCAAGTTGTTTCTGTAATTTTGGCAGATCTTTTGAAATTATGCCCCAGGTTATAACATCATCAACTTTGTCATACCCATGAATCACCCAATTTCTCAAATCGACAATTCTCCTGGCATCCGGGATATTAAATTTTGAATCGATTTTCAATATTCTATTGGTCGCTTCTCCAATTATCTCAAGCTCCCTTTCGACACTACGTCTCGGCAATTTATTTGATTTATATTCATTGAAGTCTCTGTTTTCTCCGAGGTATTCAAAAATGAAGTCAATTGAATCTTTAATATCAAGCAGGTATTTTAAGATATCACGCTGCATAGAGTAGTTGTTTTGTTTCTTCAATACTCTCGATAAGATATGGATTGGAAAGAGAGTTTTCAGTTAACAGATTAATTTTACGATTGAACAATTTCTCTAACTTGTAATGCAGTTCAAAATAATTATCCGTGTATTTCTCAATGGATATGTTTTTGAATGATATTAAAATATCTATATCGCTTTTATCATTAAATTGATCTGTACAAGCTGAACCAAAAACATACAATGTTTTAACATCGTATGCTTCGCAAAGCTTTCTAATTGCTCCCAGCTTCTCTTCAATAATTTTTTGCATTTCATTTACTCTTGATTGTCTACCAGTATGAGTACATCCCAGTCCGAATCTTGCCTGTAATCACCACGAGCTCTGGAACCAAACAAATACGCTTCAGCACCAGGGTCCTTTTCATAAATCGTTCTTTTAATTCTATCTTTTATTAAGTTCTGTTTCATGGCTTTAATTTCATCTTATCAAAAATATAAAAATCTGATAGATTCTGTTAATCTTAATGCTACTTGCCACTAACGGGAGTCTGTGTAAGAATTCATTTTATCTGATTAAATGTACTCGAAAAATTAATTATAAGCGCTTGGGTATGGTTCTCCAACTGCCTGTATGTGTGGCATCATCGCATATCGTCCCGGGCAATACCTTTTCAATGGAAAAAAGCCGGAACCGGGCAGCTAGGGAGCAGTAAACCGGATTTTCCGGCAAGAATAATGCAGACATGAAAGCCAGGAGCCGAGAAGAAGACTTATATCATGTCAGCATTACTCCCGCCTAAATTTTGTTTACATCTGGTCAGACTCCAATCAAATCCTTTGCTGGTTCAATAACATCTAATACATCCTCTTTGCAAAACTCTACAAAATCATCATAATCTCCAGTATGTCGCATATCAAAGATATCAGAATAAAATTTCCCAAGGTTTTTTGGTACTATTCCTGTCTTAATAAAATGAAGTCCATACATATGTCGTATCCCTGAATGTGATTTTGCTTTAATATTGCGATTAACTAAAAGTGGAGAAACAGCATAGTAGCAAGCATAGTATATTCGATTTATTGCAGTTGACCATAACTCATTATCTATATGTAATTGAACCTCACTTAAAGTCTCTCTTGCTCTTTTTATTCGGTATGAAACCAAATCATGTTTTTTATCTCCATTCATAGGATCACTCCTTCGTTTGTAACATTTTCATAAAATGGAGTGATCTTATGACGAGATTCCCAATCATACTTTGACAATACTAAAGGACTAATAATCTGGCCTGTTTCGAATTCAATATCGTATAAAGGATATTTAATTCTCTTTTCATCATCACGAGTAAGACTTTCTTTTTCGAGTAAAATCAGT
>JAUWBB010000225.1 GCA_030605195.1 Bacteroidota bacterium | reverse complement strand
ACAGGGTAAATTTGTGAAACTATGTCCTTTTTCCAGGAAATCAGATCAAACGTTATTTTAAGCCAGATAAGAATGCAGGGGAATACCTTAACTACATAAGGTACCAGTATATTAACCCTGACGTTTCTTGGAAATAAATCGGTAGGAGCCAGGATTGTGAATATAAAGGCAAAGCAAACTAAAATGATATTCTCGATCTTAAAATGTTGTGAGAAAAACCAGAAGGCAACACCACAAATCGCTATTATAAAGGTTGGCGATTCGGCCTTATGATTAAAAATCACGACCCAAATCAAAACGGCAGCAAAAAATAAAAATCTGAACCCGAATTCCCGGTAAGCATTTATTTTTATAAGAGGAATAGCAAGTAATAAAAGTCCTGCCAGTCTTACCCATCCTGCCGGTAAATTCAAATTAAACCAAACCTTTAACCAGGTCATGACTGAAAAAGTAGTCTCCACGGAACTGTCAGTGTTCAACAAGTTCCACCAGCTTGAGTATAAAAATTTTAATTGATCTAAGGATATGACCATTAATGGTAAAACAAACAAAAGAAGAGTCCACATGATCGAATACAGTACAAATTTCGTTTTCCTCTCATAAAACAGGAAAAGTATAAATGCCACTATTCCGAATATTTTAATATATACTGTAAGAGCAATGAAAAGGGATGGAAGCAACAGATTACGTTTTTCGAGCTGATTAAAAGCAAGGATCAGCAAGGCCACTATCAACCCGTTACTCTGCTGATTCTGGAGGGAGGTAATAAGTTCAATTAAAATAAACAAAAGGATAAAAGCTTTGGTTTTGTTGTTTTTAATTGGCAGGAATTTTATAGCAAAAAATAGTAAGAGGCTATTCAGTAAGTTCCAGAGTACTAGTCCTGCCAGATCAGGAAGTCTCGAAAATGGCGCCATTAAAAGGGCGAAGGTTGGGCTGTATTTGTAAAGATCTGCGTATTCCTCGGGATAAACCGTATATAGGTCTTGTTTTTCAATTAAATGATCGAACGATTTTTTAAAAATGATATAATTATTGTAATTGGTATACTCTCCACCCATAAAGTCTTTTGTTCCTCTTTCGTATTTCATTACAGTTACCAGAATGGATAACACGATATAAACGCCTAAAATTACTTCCAGGGATGTAAGGTATTTAAGAAGCTTCTTTTTATGTTCCATAATGAATTTTGTTATTTGCCGGCACAAGCCTCCATCCGATTTGAATGATCTTATAGGTATAGGCGTTTAGGTCGAATATTTAATTATTTTCTTACCGTAACTATCAATCCGTCAGCTGACGGAAACTATAAAACAATCACACCAATTTACCAAGTTAGATTTAGTTATTGAATTTGTGCGTCCTAAACGTCTAAACCTAAAAATCTATTTGGTTTTTAGCGTAGTTCGGCATTTATACCTATTAACTCGTGGAACATAGTATTTTCAGTAACTTTGCCTGCTCGATTGCTACAAGGCATTCGTGGACGTCAGGGTAGTCTTTAAGCTGCTATTTATAATATGCCAGCTTGAGCGTAAGTGTCTAATCTTTAAGTAATTTTAGCACTTCATCTCGCTGGGTTGGGAGATGATTTATAATAATTATCCATAAATCACTTGTTTTGTTGAATTGATATTTTTGTCAACAATATTCATATTTCAAAAATACAATATTTTTTTAGTAGTAAGAAAATTAGCCGTGTCACGGTTCAAAACCGTGGCACGGCTATCCTATTCACCATACAATAGGTTCGATATTATGCTCTTCCAGGTATTGATTTGTCTTGCTGAAATGCCTGTTGCCGAAGAATCCATTGTTAGCTGACAAGGGCGAGGGGTGTACCGATTCAAGTACCATGTGACGGGAACGGTCGATCACAGCGCCTTTCTTTTGAGCATACGCTCCCCATAAAAGAAATACAAGCTGATCCTTTTGATTGGCTAACTTATTTATGGCTGCATCGGTAAATTGTTCCCAGCCTTTGTTTTGATGTGAACCAGCCTGATGTGCTTTTACCGTTAATGTGGCATTTAAGAGCAGTACTCCCTGATCAGTCCAGCGCTCCAGATTGCCATTTTTTGGTAGTGGTGCGTTGATATCGTCATGGATTTCCTTGAAGATGTTCACAAGACTGGGAGGAAATGCCACGCCCTCCATAACTGAAAAACACAAACCGTGTGCCTGACCTGGGCCGTGATAAGGGTCCTGACCTATGATAACTACCTTTACATTACTAAAAGGACACCTGTTAAAGGCATTAAAAATCAGCCGGGCAGGAGGGTAAACTTTCCCATTTTTATACTCATTTTTTACATATCTGACTAATTCGACAAAATACTCTTTTTCGAACTCTTCAGAGAGTTGCTCTTTCCAACTCGTCTCAATTTGTACATCCATAACTAGGCGCTTAAAAAACAAAATTTACTCCCGCAGGTGCGGGATCGATAATTCAATTTCTAATTACTCTAATTTCTAATTGACCTAATAAAATCCCAAATCTCAAATAACAAATGACAAATAATATCCAATTACCTAAATTCCAATTAAAAATACAATTTTGAAAGTTTGTAATTTGAAATTCCAATAACTTGAATTAATTATTGTATCTTAAATTTCTTTAAAAAATTTTCTGCCTTTTTTCTTGTGGCATTTCTTTCATTGTTTAAATGACTTATGACAAAGTTGATCACCGGGTCTTTATTTTCTAACTGATTAAAATAATTTGAAACGGATCCTTGAATTACTTGTGATAGAATGTCGTTATCATAGATTGCCATTAAAGCAACCTCATAAGCTGCCTTATTGCCTTCTTTTTTGAGAATATCAAGGGGCTTTTTTATTGATGTCATGAGAATTTTAATTATTGTTTTTAACCCCGAATATCTGGTTAATCATGCCTAAGTGCTTTTACGGGATCGATGCGTGCGGCACGGATAGCCGGATATAACCCGGCAGCCAGGCTGATAAGAATTGAAAACGCGGTAGCTCCGAGCAACAACCATAGAGGAAAATAAAACAGATCAACCGGAAGTTCGTCCTGCGGAATTAATTTGGCGTTTATGATCCGGTTCGCAATCCTGGTGACAAGCCAGCCCAAAATAAGACCGAAGATAGCACCAATGACACCAATAAATCCAGCCTCGACAAAGAAGATAAGTTTTATTTCTTTTTCACTTCCTCCTATTGCTTTCATGATCCCAATCTCACGGGTTCGCTCGAGGATTGACATAACCATCGTGTTTATAATTCCAAGTGCTGCAATTATAAGGGCAACCGTTCCAATAGCACCCAGCAGGGAATCAATTATAATTAAACCTCTTTTTATTTCTTTTAACTGGTCGGAGACAGAATAGGCATGTATCTCCATTTCTTCAATTTCTTTCCTTACAAAATTCATATTTTCCATCTTGTTCACCCTGATATAAAATGAATTGTATGTTCCTTTCTGTTTTTTATCGAAAAGTTCCCATATGCTTGAAAAGCCCAGTTTGGGTATTGCACCTGCTGTTTTAGTTGGTATTATGATTCCACCCCGAAAACGGATGTTCGTAAACGGATCTGATCTTTTAAGAATGCCACAGATAGTAAGTTCCGTTACTGTTTCATTGAATGGATCACCTGCTGAAGACATCACAAGTGTGAGTGGATTAACCGGACGTCCAGACCGTTTAAAGGATTTTGAGATGATTTGAATGGACTTGCCGATAAGGGTGTCAGGATGAACGATCTTTGCGCCGCGTAAGGAATCCTCTCTTGTGAGAGAAACGGATTTTTCTTCATCCTGAACAAAGAGGTTCATTCGTTTTAGTGTTTCCCATCGAATTACGACCGAATTTGACGAGTCGTCCTTGAAAAATTCACCAGCCAACAGATCATTAAAAGGTTGATAATTACCCATTTTTGCCGGTACAGCCTGAACATTGGTATTTGTCTCATAATACTCATCTATTTTAAGCTTTGAAGGAAACAGAATGTCAGGAAAGGCGGTTTCAACGCCAGGAATCCCTTGTATTTTTTTCAGGATTGAATCGGTGAGTGGTGTGGTTGGTTTCTCAAGGATTTTACCGAAATCTTCGATATTTCCCTCACTAAGTTGTTCAAGATCAATTTCCTTTGCCGTTACAGTAAAACTCGTAAACAAGTCATTCTTCTTGAAGGCATCGGAAATATTTTTTTCCATTCCCGTTCCAAAGGAAACCATTGAAGATAATGCCCCAATTCCAATAACCACACCAAGAACTGTGAGAAATGTCCTGAGTTTTGTTCGAAACAAATTCGCGAAAGCAAGGATAAGCATATCGCTGATGTTCATAATAAATTCATTTAGCTTTTCATTCAATTAACTCCCCGCCCGAACGTTCCGTTTGGTACGGGCGGGCATTATTCCATATCTTTCACAATCCTGCCATCGTGCAAACGGATGACTTTCTTTGAAATTCTTTTTGCATTTTCCTGGTCATGTGTTACCATTATTACAGTGATCCCATGTTCTTTATTTAATTGTTGCAGCAACCCAATAATCTCGTTTGATGTAATACTGTCAAGATTTCCTGTAGGTTCATCGGCAAGTATTAAGGATGGATTGTTTGCCATGGCGCGGGCAATTGCCACGCGTTGTGCTTCACCCCCCGATAGTTCCGAAGGCTTATGATATATCCTGTGTTCCAGGCCTACCTGGGAAAGAAGTCCGATGGCAATCTGTTTTCTGTCTTTTCTTGGAACTCCTCCAAAAGTAAGGGCAAGAGTAATGTTTTCGACGGCATTTCTGGATGCAATCAAGTTGAATGATTGAAAGATCATTCCTACTGAATATTTCCTGTGTTGTGCCAGGTCGGTCCGGCTCATGTCCCATAAATCTTTGTTCCGAAAATAAATATGTCCGGAAGTGGCTGTATCCAGACCACCAATTAAATTCAATAAAGTGGATTTACCGGAGCCAGACTTCCCAACAATAGAGATAAAATCCCCTTCGCTCAATTCAAATGAGACTTCCCTCAGAGCAGGTATTTCAAGTTTTCCCTTAAAATAGGATTTCGTGAGATTGTAAACTTTTAGCAACATTATTCAAAGTAAATAAAAAAAGATAACTTAATAGAACGACTCTCCTGCCGTCCGCGTGTCGCCGTAGCTATAGCGGAGGCACAAGGCATTCCTTTGGAAGAGTCGTTAGCGACTTGGAAAGTCGCTCTACTGTAAAGTGTCTTTAACCCCGACAGGCGGGGTGTTGAATCTGTTAGTGGGATATTCGTTCCATTTTTATCCCCTGCTACAAACCTGATGACTTCGTCGATCCCAGTATTTAAGGGACTACCCTAAATTGAAAGTGGTTTAAATCCCCCTGTTTTTAGGGGGGGCATTTTAGTTCTCAAGAGTCTATTTTTTCTTTAACATAATACATCACGAAAAATATTTCCCTTGCAATTTCCCGGCAACAATCATCGTATTTTTTTGTTTCTAAAGAAGTTCCATCAAATTCATCCGGATCGTTGTAGGGTAAAGATATCCTTTTTCCGGCACCGGTAACAACCGGACAGGCTTCATCGGCATCGGAACAAACCATTACTGCGCAGAAATTGTTCT
>JAUWBB010000265.1 GCA_030605195.1 Bacteroidota bacterium | reverse complement strand
AGAATTTCTTTGGAGTATGAATTTACTTCATAGCCTTCTGAAGGATAGGGATCGATCCCCAGTTTCCTGATTTCTTCGAGTGATTCTCTGCGAATTTTTTCCTGCTCGCTTTTTCCGGCAGTGCTCATGTTCCTGATTTTTAATTTTATGCAAAGATATAACTTATCAGGAAAAAAGTTCTTACAGATGATTCTTTAAAATTAATAACCGAATGAAAATATTTAGTGTAATTTTACACTTGCATTTAAAAAAAGAGTTGATGAAGGAGATGAGTGTGGAACGAAGACTTCCTACCTGGCTGAAGATGGAAAGAGCAAGTGGCGATACCTACCCCAGGCTGAAAAACCTTGTTGAAAAAAATAGTCTGCATACCATATGCACAAGTGGAAACTGTCCGAATATCGGTGAATGCTGGAATACAGGTACCGCTACTTTTATGATACTGGGAGATATATGCACCCGTTCCTGTAAGTTCTGCTCGGTAAAAACGGGGAAGCCCATGCCGGTTGACAGGAATGAACCACGCCGGTTAGCAAATTCGATAAGGATAATGGGTATAAAGCATTGTGTAATTACTTCGGTCGACCGGGTTGACCTGGAAGATGGAGGCGCTGCCTTCTGGGCTGAAGTCATTCACGCGATAAAAAAGGCAAATCCCGGTACTACCATGGAAGCCCTGATCCCTGATTTCAGGGGTAAAGAAAAAGATATTCAGCAAGTTATTAATGCCGGTCCTGAAATTATTTCACATAATGTGGAAACAGTAAGAAGGTTAACCCCAAAAATAAGGAACAGGTCAGATTATGACCGGAGTTTAGGTGTGCTTCAATACATTTCAGAGCAAGGTAAAACAACTAAGTCGGGAATTATGCTGGGTTTGGGGGAAACATGGAATGAGATTCCGGAGACAATGGATGATTTGATTAATGTAAGTTGTAAAATTCTTACCATTGGTCAATATTTGCAACCAACACTTATTCATTATCCCGTAAAGGAATATGTATCTCCTGAAAAATTTCAGTATTTGCGGAACATTGGATTGGAAAAAGGATTCCGGTTTGTTGAAAGCAGTCCGCTGGTACGGTCGTCTTATCATGCCGAAAGGCATGTTGAGGCATAGTGTTGTGGGTTTTATTTGATACAGTATAACTAATCAGTGTATTGGGATCAAAAAAACTGAATATGGTGAAATGTTAAATGTTATATGTTATAAGTTATATGATAACTGAAAAATGCTGGATGCTGAGTTCTGGATACCGGATAAAGGATGTTTGCTGTTGGATACTGGATCCTTGGAAAGTGGCAGTAGCAGTTGCAGTAGTAAAGTAAAGTCATCGGTTGGTAGTCCACAGCCTCCTTATAACTTATAACTTTTAACCTATAACACAAAAAAGGAGACTCTTGAAAACTATCCCTGGGACTCCTTCCCCCGGAGGGATCCCTTTGGGAGGAGAATAGTTACAATACAGTTTATGAAAACAAAGGTCGTATTTACAGATCTGGGATTAGTGGATTATAAAGAAGCCTGGGATTACCAGGAAAGGCTTTTTGAGGAAGTGGTATTTCAAAAAAGAGGGAACCAAAGCAACAGAAATCCTGACCGGACAAACAACTACCTGATCTTTTGCGAGCATCCTCATGTATATACTATTGGCAGGAATGGATCGGAAAGCAACCTGCTGATTGATCAAGTTCAATTAAAAGAAAGACATGCCGGTTTTTACAGAATCAACAGGGGAGGGGATATCACCTATCACGGACCCGGTCAGATTGTAAGCTATCCAATCATTGATCTCGAAGTTTTTGGATTAAAAATAAAACAATACATTACCGGTTTGGAAGAATCTGTGATCCGTACACTTGGAAATTTTGGTTTGAAGGGTGAACGGATGACCAATGGGACAGGAGTATGGCTGGATTCGGAGATCAAAAATAAATCCAGGAAGATATGTGCAATAGGCGTAAGGGCAAGCCGTTATGTCACCATGCATGGGTTTGCCTTCAATATAAGCATTGACCTGTCGTATTTTAATCAAATCAATCCATGTGGATTTGTAGACAAAGGAGTTACTTCCCTTGAAAAAGAGATAGGAATTAAGCCGGATATGAATGAAGTTAAAGACCTGCTCAAAAGAAATATTGCTGATGTTTTTAGCATGAGGTTAGTCAACTAAACCGCGTGATTACTTTCGTGAGAACGCTTTGCTTAGTTCATGAATCACGCGGTGTTAATTGCTAATGATTTGTAAGATTAAAAGCAAGAATGTACTTTTATTGTTGATGTATCATTAATGTTTATTTCCAATTAACTAATAACCAATAACTAATAACTACCTGAAAAATTTATTTGGACTAAGCGAGCGATCTCTTAAGCGATGGCAAGTAACTTAGCCTAACAACTTCACCGAAAGTAATTTTTCAGGTTAATATATCAGGATGGAAAAAACTTGGATCAAAAAAGAAAAGGCGGAATTTGCGGAAATCGAAAATTTAGCAAATGTTTTAGATATTGATCAAAACATTGCCAATCTCCTCCTGCAGAGAGGAATAAAAAATGAAAAAGAGGCAAAGGCATTTTTCGAGCCTGATCTGTCAAATCTTCATGATCCGTTTTTAATGAAGGATATGAACATTGCCGTCGACCGCGTAAGCACTGCAATAGAAAAAAATGAAAGGATCCTGATATACGGTGACTACGATGTGGACGGGACTACTTCAGTGGCATTGATTTATTCTTTTTTTAAAGAGAGGTATGATAATCTCGGGTATTATATTCCTGACCGATACAGGGAGGGATACGGAATATCGTTTGAAGGAGTTGATTACGCTGCAGAAAATAACTATTCCCTGATCATTGCCCTCGATTGTGGCATCAAAGCCATTAAGAAAGTAGAATATGCCAACAGTAAAGATATCGATTTTATCATATGTGATCATCACCTGCCGGGCGACGAAATACCTAATGCTGTTGCTGTACTGGATCCAAAAAGAAGCGATTGCAATTATCCGTATAAAGATCTGTCCGGGTGCGGAGTTGGGTTTAAATTCCTTCAGGGTTACGCGAAGATCAATGAGATTCCCTTTGATGAACTCATTCCATACCTGGATCTTGTAGCTGTGAGCATAGCCTCAGATATTGTTCCCGTTACCGGTGAAAACCGTGTGCTTACCTATTTTGGGTTGAAGCGGTTGAATAGCGAACCGAGAATAGGTTTGTCATCGATTATTAAAATATCAAGAATGACAGGAAAGGAGCTTTCGGTGAATGATATAGTGTTTAAAATCGGCCCCAGGATAAACGCGGCAGGAAGGATAGAGTCCGGAAGCCAGGCTGTTGATCTTCTGGTTTCCAGGGATGATGCGATGGCTAAGGAAATGGGTGACAGGATCGATGATTATAATAAAACACGAAGAGATATCGACCGGGAGATTACCCGGGAAGCATTGCAAGTGATTGCCGGTGATCCGAAACTTTTAAATAGCCGGTCAACGGTATTATATAATCCCGTTTGGCATAAAGGTGTTATTGGGATTGTGGCTTCCCGGTTGATTGAAACCTATTACAGACCAACGGTTATTCTAACCGAATCAAATGGTTCTGCGACAGGATCGGCAAGGTCTGTTCCGGGGTTTGATCTTTACAAGGCGATTGATGCTTGTGGTGATTTGCTGGAGAATTTCGGAGGTCATATGTATGCAGCAGGTTTAACAATGAAAAAAGAAAATGTGCGGGCTTTCCAGCAAAGATTTGAGGAAGTGGTTAACCGGACCATTACAGATGAGCAACTCATCCCAAAAGTCGAAATTGATGCTGAAATTCAATTCGGGGATATCTCGGACAAATTCTTCAGGGAATTGAAACGATTTGAACCTTTTGGACCGGGAAATATGGCGCCGCTATTTGTTTCACGGAATGTTTATGATTATGGAACAAGCAGGATAGTCGGAGCTTCGGCTGAGCATTTAAAACTTGAGTTGGTCCAGGATCAGGATCCCAATAAACCAATTTCTGCTATCGCCTTTGGCCAGGCAAACAAATCCCAGGAAATCAGATGGAAGAAATCATTTGATATAAGTTATTCAGTTGAAGAGAACAATTTTAGGGGAGAAGTGACGCTACAATTGAATGTGAAGGATATCAAAATAAATGAAACTTAGCTTGATCACACTGGTTAGTAGCATCTTTTCAAAATTTTATTCTTACCTGAAGCTTAATTTCCGATTTTGTTTGTCCGTTTATTTCATTTAAGCCCGACCCAATGCTTGTTTTGTTGGCGTAATATGTTTGGGCATATCGCAACCACAAATCAATTTTTTCCCTGTAGGTATATTTTACCAGACAATATGTACGGATCCCTTTTGAGTAATACGCGGGTATTGAAAAGGAGTATAAAACATCGTTTTCGTAAGCATAAATCCTGGTATTATACGTGTCAGTATCAAATATTGCATAACGGAATGACAGTGATAATGGGAAGTTTGCAGGACTAAACAAGATGTCCTGATAAAGCAGGTAACCTGTTTCTTTTGTATTGGGTTCCCGTGTATATCGGGTAATTTCAATCCGGTTTCTAAACTGTACAGCCTCAGATATACGGTAAGAAAGATGATATCTGAATATCTGATGATGAGTATTTTCGGGATGATCAATAGAGGGAGTATCCTGATTTATATTGATTTGTTTGGTCTTGTGTTTGAACCTTAAATACATGCTCATCTTATCACCGGGGAAAAAATCTGCCTGAACAAAATAACCCTGTCCATATGATGGTGCATTCACCCTGTATTTTAGCCATGGAAATGAATAAACATCAACGTATGCCGACACTTTCAGGTTTTTAGCCGGCA